>USPJ01000229.1 GCA_900556645.1 uncultured Lachnospiraceae bacterium | reverse complement strand
TTGTGATGTTTCCCGTTTTTGCCGTTGAACGGGCGAAAACGGGGTTTGTTTTGTCGCCGGTGACAGGGTTACTTTGTGTCAAAAGGGCGCAGAACATGAGGTGCAAATTCAGGGGGAAATGTGTAATTTTTTCTTTTGTTTTTTTCATAACCAGCTCCATTTATTTATCTCAATACAAATTTGCTTTATCGAAAGTTATATGACAATTTTTCGATAAAGCAAAAGAGACAGGTGAATTATATCACACTGTCCCTCTTTTTGCTATTTTATTGATTATAAATTACAGAATAATCTTCTTTGGACATTTCTCTGCACAAACGCCGCACTCAATACACAAGTCCTTATTGATATGAGCAACGTTGTTCTCCACATGAACTGCATCCTGTTCACAGTTCTTCTCACAGAGACGGCAGGCAATACAGCCCTCTGCACAGGCTTCCATTACCTGTTTGCCCTTGTCATGGTTACTGCATTGCACGAAATGAATTCCCTCATAAGGAACAAATTCAATCAATTCGTGCGGACAGGCTTCGATACATTTTCCGCAAGCCTTACACGCCTCCTTATCCACCACTGCAATTCCATCTACGATATGAATTGCATCAAAAGGGCATGCTTTGACACAGCTTCCAAATCCCAAACAGCCATAGTTGCATGACTTTGGTCCGCCGTTTGGCACGAATGCCATAGCTGAACAATCTTCTACTCCTGTATATACATAATCCTTTTTTGCTTTTTCACAATTACCACCGCATTTTACGAAGGCTACCATTCTGGTTCCCTCTTCAGCGGAAACTCCCATGATTTCACCAATCTGAGCCGCAACCGGAGCTCCGCCCACCGGACATTGGTTTACCGGAGCTTCGCCTTTTACGATGGCAGCCGCCAAACCGGAACATCCGGCATAGCCGCAGCCGCCGCAGTTATTTCCCGGCAGAACGCCCACAATGGCTTCTTCACGTTCATCTACTTCTACTTTAAATTTTTCTCCAAAAAATCCAAGGAAAAATCCAATCAATATACCGGTGCCTCCTACTGCCAGACCGGCAATGATAATCGCACTTACGCTCATATTCCGTCCCTCCTATATCATTCCTGAAAATCCCATGAAGGCAATGGACATCAATGCAGCCGTAATCAGTACGATTGCTGTTCCCTGAAAACGTTTTGGAATATCATTATATTCAATTTTTTCACGGATACCCGCCATAATTACGATTGCAATAAAGAAACCGACAGCGGTTGCCAATCCGTTTACAACACCTTCTAAGATACCATATGATTTGGTTACATTGGTCAATGCCACACCTAATACGGCACAGTTTGTAGTAATCAGCGGAAGATAGACTCCCAGCGACTCATAGAGAGCCGGCATTGATTTTTTAAGGAACATCTCCACAAACTGAACCAATGCAGCAATTACGAGAATAAATACAATCGTCTGCAGATACTGCACATTCAACGGAGTCAGTATAAATTTATAAATCAGACCTGTCACGAAGGATGAAAGGGTAATAACGAAAATAACCGCTCCACCCATTCCGGCAGCAGTCTCTGTCTTTTTGGAAACTCCGAGGAACGGGCATATTCCCAAGAACTGGCTCAATACTACATTGTTTACAATGGCAGAACCAATTGCAATGATTAATAATTCCTTCATCTTATCTGCCCTCCTCTTCTGTCTGTGGCTTTTCTGCTGTCATATCTGCGTTTGCCTTTCCGGTACACATTGCAGACTGTCCGCAGCTTGCACAGTCACCGGTCATACAGCCGCTAGGAGCTGCCAAAGGTTTTCCTTTTTTCTCCATCGCCTCTCTGACACAGTTCATGCCTGCCACCAAAAATGCCAATACTAAGAAGGCACCCGGTGCCAATACGAAAATAGTAATGCCCAGTGTAGATCCTAAAATCTGACGTACCAGACCAATCAGTGTCAGTCCGATGGTAAATCCAAAGCCCATGCCTAATCCGTCAAAGATCGATGGCACAACCGGGTTTTTCGAAGCATAGCTCTCTGCTCTTCCCAAGATAATACAGTTTACAACAATCAAAGGAATATAGATTCCAAGGCTTGCATAGAGACTCGGTGTAAACGCCTGCATCAAAAACTGTACGATAGTAACCAAAGAAGCTACGATGACAATATAGGCCGGCATACGCACACCGTTTGGAATAACCTTACGGAATGCAGAAATCAAAAGGTTGGACATAACCAGAACTACTGTTGTGGAAAGTCCCATTCCCAGTCCGTTGATGGCGGAAGATGTAACCGCCAGAGTCGGACACATACCCAACATCAACACGAAGGTCGGGTTTTCTTTGATGATTCCATTGTATAATCTTTCAACATTTTTATTCATACTTAATTACCTCCCTGCAAAGCGGTTCTGAAGTACACCAAAGAAGCATTTACCGCATTGGTAACTGCTCTTGAAGAAATCGTAGCACCTGTAACAGATTCAATTTCATTGTCCGCTGCCGGTGTGGATTTCACCACGTTATAGGATTCTTCCGCTTTATTCTCAAACTGGGAGTAGAATGGCTTTTCTTTTACCAACATACCAAGTCCCGGGGTTTCGCTGATGGATGTGATGGAATATCCGTTTAAGGTTCCATCCATACGGATACCTACGGAAAGGCTGATATCTGCCTGGCTTCCTTCATGGGAAGTTACATTGATGACATATCCCAGAATATTTCCGTCCTTATCCTTTGCTGCGTTGACATCCGTAATTTCATCTGCGGTATACTCGCTCTTTGCAATAATTTTAGCGGCATCTTTCGCTGTAAAGCCCTC
The DNA here is from genome assembly GCA_900556645.1 of uncultured Lachnospiraceae bacterium. Next base: position 400 of record USPJ01000229.1, on the reverse strand, counting down.
CACCGCTTCAAAGGAATCGGCATCTTTAAAAACTTCCCGGTAAGCATTCTGCTCAATTTCATAGTTTACCTTTGCAATGGGTTCTTTGGTTATCTCATTTACGATACCCAAAAGCAAACCTAATACCACGGTAAAGGCAAATAAAATCATTGCATCTTTTACAATCTTTTTATTCATGCTTCTTTACCTCCTTTTTCTCCTTCTTCAGTCCGAAGGCTCTCGGGATGGTATATTTCTCAATAATCGGCACCAAAAGGTTTCCTAAAATAATCGCAAAGGACACTCCCTCCGCATTTGCTCCGAAAAGACGGAACAATCCGGTGAGAATACCTAAAATAATACCATAGAGAATCTGTCCTCTCGGTGTAATCGGCGAAGTCACATAATCCGTTGCCATAAA
>USPJ01000228.1 GCA_900556645.1 uncultured Lachnospiraceae bacterium | reverse complement strand
ATAACTGGCTGCTGCAAAGGATGTACTTCCGTCAGCAGAACCATTATCCACCAGGATCACCTCAAAATCCCGGAATGTTTGGCATTCCAGGCTTGACAATACACCATCCAGATATGCCATCCCGTTAAAATTCGGTATGACTACCGATACTTCCTGCATTGGTTCATCCCTTCTTCTTTCCCATTCCCGGAAGAGGCTTCAGGGAATAATTCCATTTTGACAGAGAAAGATTTTTGTTATAGTACGGATCTCCGTTTTTGAGGATGTCTATCCAGTGAGAACGGATATATTCGATTTCCGACTGGAATCGACGGACTTTTTCCTCACTGTCCTCCGCACCTCTGGATTTGGACTCATAGTGATATGCTTCCACAAAAGGATCGTACACCACCAGATAGCCTTTTTTCCTCACACGCAAACACAAATCCACATCATTGAAAGCCACAGCCAGCCCCTCTTCAAAGCCCCCTGCTTCTTCAAATGCTGTCCGTTTTATCATCAGAAAGGCTGCGGTGACCGCACTATAATTCAACTGTAATGCTGCTTTGTGGAGATAGCCCTCCCGTTCCTTTTTCATTCCCGGAAACATATTTGCGGCAATCCCGTCAATTCCCACTACAATTCCGGCATGTTGGTAAGTATAATCCGGGTAATAGAGTCTGGTTCCCACAATTCCTACCTCCGGTCTTAGACAGTTGCCCAACAACTGTTCCAGCCAGTCCCCGGTAATAATTTCTATATCATTGTTTAAGAGTACAAAATATTCCCCTTCTCCATAAGAGGCACCAAAGTTATTGATGGCAGAATAATTGAAGCTGCCTTCCCATGTCACAACTTTGATACGCTGTCCTCCCGGCAGCCTTCCCTCACAGGAAAGACACATGGTTCCTTTCTGGTATGGCGTTTGACATAATTCCTCATAATATTGGAAGGTTTCCTCTTTGCTACTGTTATTTTCAATAACAATCACTTCATAGTTTACATAATTCGTTTTCTGTATGGATTCTATACAGCGGCGTAAGGTCTCAGGCTCGTCCTTATTTGGAATTAGGATGGATACCAACGGCTGGTCCGTAAGTGCGTATTCCACCTTGTAAAATCCAAAGTGTTTCAACTGGGAGACCTTTCCCTCTATCCCCCGTCTCTTTAGCTGTTCTTCGATGGCCCGCTGACCTGCATCATATGCATAGCGTTTGCTCATAGGATTATCCGCTGTGGAAGAGCTGTGTACTCTCCAATGGTAAAGCACCCGGGGTACATGTCCCACCTTTTTTGCCGTTTCTGTACACCGCAAAATAAAGTCATAATCCTGAGCTCCGTCAAATTCTTTCCGAAAGCCGCCCACTTTATCTATGATTTCCTTTTTCACACAGAAAAGATGGGTAATATAGTTATTGGAACGAAGCAAATCCGGGCTGAAGTCCGGTTTGAAATGTGGCATAATATGTTTGATTTTTCCCGAATGCTCCTCCACCTTATCCTCGTCGGTGTAGAGTATCTCCAGATTCCCATCCTTTCGGATAGCAGACGCAAGTTCATATAAAGCATCCGATGCCAGAAGGTCATCATGGTCCATAAAGGTAACCCATGACCCCTTTGCCAGTGCAAGACCTGCATTGGTATTCTCGGCAATTCCCAAATTTTCCTCCAGATGATGGTAGACGATTCTTCTCTCCTGCCACTGCTGCACATAATTCTCCACCAGCTCTTTTACCTGACTGCCATCTGTGGCATCTGCAAGGCAAAGCTCCCAGTAAGGATAAGATTGGTTCCGTACTGATTCCAGCATCTCCGTTAAATATTTTTCCGGCGTCCGGTAACATGGAACCACAATGCTGATAATCTCGGGATTTTCCCATTTTTCACAGGTTTTTCTCTGTTTTTGTAACTGTGTCTCTTCCGCCCGGTGTTTCTCATACCATTCTCCATACGGTATTTCATCCGGTTCCATACGGTCCTGTACCTTCGCCCAGAAAGCCTTCGGTCCATAATGCTTCAGATAACGCAGTCCTTTTACAATTTTATACGGAGTAATCTTCATTTTATTTACCCTTTTTGCAATTCTGAATATACAGCCAGCTCTCAGAATAATCCTTCCGCTTTTTCTCGTCCATCTGTGCGTATTCCGTATATGTCAGCTTGGACAGTGACATCTGCTTACATCCGCACTTAAAACATTCCACTTCTTTTCTTCTGGATACTGTCCGTATCCAACCGCACTCCGGGCATATATATACTCTCATCATACTCAGTTCCTCTTCCTTTTGTTTTCCTTCCGTACTCCTACACTTCTACATTTTCAAAGAAAAATCCGCTCTGTCCAAAGTCAGATTTGGATTGTAATATGGGTCTCCGTCTTTTAAAATCTTCTCCCAGCGTTTGGTAAAGAACGCTACCTCCCGGTTAAACCGTTCTACTTTTTCTGCACTGTTCTCCAGTCCTCTGGATTTAGATTCATAGTGATGCAGCTCCGCATGTGGGTTGAAAATAACCAATTTTCCCGTCTCCCGAACCCGAAGGCAATAGTCAATGTCATTCATCGCCACCACCAGTTCTTCGTCTAACCCGTTTACTTCCTCAAATACACTTTTCTTAGTCATCATACACGCTGCCGTAACTGCCGACAAATCCTGTGTACAGATGCTTCGGCTGAAATATCCGTTGTCTTCCCTGTCCATTCCGATAAAAGCGTGACCTGCCATTCCTCCAAAGCCGATGATGACTCCTGCATGCTGAACGGTATCGTCTTCATAATAGAGTCTCGCTCCTACGATTCCTACATCTTCCCGCATACATGGGTAGAGTAATTCCTCCAGACAATGTTCTCCTATCATTTCCGTATCATTGTTTAACAACAAATAATAGGTTCCCTTTGCCTGTTCCGCTCCAAAATTATTAATCTTGGAAAAATTAAATCCACCTTCATAGAATAGCACATGGATTTTTTCAGATTCTATTTCTTTATAATACGCAAAGGTTTCCTCCTCTGTGCTGTTATTCTCCACAATCAGTATCTCATAATTGTCATATGCCTGACGTTCTATGGATAGGATACACTTACGCAAGTCCTCGATGTAATCTTTGTTCGGAATGATAATGGATACCAGAGGACGCTCTTTCCACTGGTAGAAAGTACGATACATTCCGTAATATCTGCCCTGTTCCACTTTTGCCGGAATCCCCATGCGGTCATAATGTGCC
>USPJ01000227.1 GCA_900556645.1 uncultured Lachnospiraceae bacterium | reverse complement strand
ATCTTCTCCTGCCGTAAAGCCCGGTCCGAGGGCAATCACAAGCGGCGCCATCTCTTTTGTCGTCCCGAGATTTTTCTTCGCCAGAATCGCATCGACCACGACGGCCGGGCGAAGTGCTGCAATGCTTAGTCCCGCCGGATCCACGAGCACCGGAACACCATCTTTCTTCCAGATCCGTTCCATTTCCTGTTCCAGAAGTTCTTTCCGGTTCTTTTTCTCTGCGAGATCCACGTCCATGCGCACGGCTTCCACGTCCTCTACCCTGGCACTGCCGGCATATACCGCTTCGCTCAAAGCCACCTGCCGCCGGATCGCCGCCGGGTGCTCTGCTTCCAGAACCAGCAGACGAAAGCCCGCTTTTTTCAGACGATGGATCGTACCGGTTGCAAGATCTCCTGCTCCCCGTACCACGATCAGATCTTTCTTTTTCATCTTCGCTGTCTTCCTTCTTTCGTTTCAGCAGCCGCCGTTTTCTTCCTGTGTCAGCGAATCTTCCTCCTGCCATATCTGCATAGTGACGCCGATGACATCATAACCCTGTTCTTTTAAAAGATAGGCTGCCACGGAGGAATCTACTCCTCCTGACATTCCCACTACAACTTTCTTCTTGTCCATCTTTTCCTCCGGCTTAGTAGTCCTCCTCTTCTTCACCTTCGGAAATATCAGATTTCGGTTCCTCTAAGCCCTCTATTTCAATATTATTTTTCTTTGCATAGTCCCAGAGTGCCGCATGAATGGCTTCCTCTGCCAACAAAGAACAGTGTACCTTGACAGGAGGCAATCCGTCAAGTGCTTCCATAACTGCTTTGTTGGTTACTTGAAGTGCTTCCTGAATACTCTTTCCCTTTACCAACTCGGTTGCCATGCTGCTGGTTGCAACAGCAGCTCCGCAGCCAAAGGTTTTAAACTTACAATCTCTGATGATTCCCTCATCATCAATATCCAAAAAGATTCTCATAATATCACCGCATTTGGCATTTCCTACTGTTCCTACACCGCTTGCGTTCTCTATCTCACCCATGTTTCTGGGATTCTGAAAATGGTCCATTACTTTCTCGCTGTACATATTGTCCTCCTATTCCTGATGTGCCTGGCTTTTTTTCTTAAAGTCTTCATATAGCGGTGACATATCCCGCAATTTTGCAACGATTTCTTTGATTGCTTCTATGGTTGTATCAATATCTTCTTTTGTAGTCTCTTTTCCCAGCGTCAACCGCAAAGAGCCGTGTGCAATTTCATGGGGCAGTCCGATTGCCAGCAATACATGGGACGGGTCTAAGGACCCGGATGTGCAGGCAGAACCCGAAGAAGCACAAATACCTTTCATGTCCAGCATAATCAAAAGGGACTCTCCTTCAATGAACTGGAAACAAAAGTTTACATTGTTGGGCAGACGGTTTGTTCTGGAACCGTTCACTCTGGAATACGGAACCTCCTTTAAGACTCTGCTCATCAGATAATTCCTCAACTGACTTTCTTTTTCTATCCGCTCCTGCATGGTATCCAGAGCTATCTCTGTTGCCTTTTTCAGACCTACGATTCCCGGAATGTTTTCTGTTCCCGCACGTCTTTTTCTCTCCTGTGCACCGCCATGGATAAAGGAGCCTGATTTGATTCCCTTTCGGATATACAAAAATCCGATTCCCTTTGGTCCGTTCAGTTTATGACCGCTGGCACTGAGCATATCAATATTCATTTCTTCCACATCGATTGGAATCTGTCCAAATGCCTGTACTGCATCTGTGTGGAAAAATACTCCTGCTTCTTTTGCGATGGCACCGATTTCTTTTATCGGCTCAATGGTTCCAATCTCGTTGTTGGCAAACATAATAGAGATGAGAATGGTATCAGGACGGATGGCTGCTTTCAGTTCCTCCAGATTTACCACTCCATGCTCATCCACATCCAGATAGGTAATCTCATAGCCTTCCCGCTCTAAATACTGGCAGGTATGCAAAATGGCATGATGCTCGATTTTACTGGTAATGATATGTTTGCCCTTTTGCCGATAGGCTTCCGCTGTTGCCTTTAACGCCCAGTTGTCACTTTCGGAACCTCCGGCAGTAAAATAAATTTCCTGTGGTTTGGCATTGATTGCCTTGGCAATGGTCTCTCTCGCTTCCTCAATGACGATTTTGTTTTTATTTCCAAATTCATAGACACTGGAAGCATTTCCATAATTCTCTGTAAAATACGGAAGCATTGCTTTTACCACTTCTTCATCTGTTTTCGTTGTTGCCGCATTATCTAAATATATCATCCTTTATCTCCTACTATTCCTATATGTTTTATATGTATATAATAGTACGACTTTTACGTTCTGTCAATAGGACATCTCGCATATATTTCAATAAAATGTTTTTGCGGGAGGTTTTTATGAATCTATCCCGAATGATAAAAAATCCTTTGGTAATCGGAACTCTTTTTTTAACCATTTCCGGTGCTTTAAGCAGAATTATAGGCTTCTTCTATAGAATATTCCTCTCTCATACGATTGGTGCAGAGGGCGTTGGTATTTATCAGTTGATTTTTCCTGTCTATGTTCTATGCTTTGCTCTGACCTCCGCAGGTATTCAGAGTGCTATTTCCAAATATGTGGCAGAGGCGGCTGTGAAAAAAGGCGGTATCACAGGGAGGTGCTATATGAGTGCCGGTTTTATCCTCTCACTTAGCTTATCCATTTTGTGTTCGTTCTATCTATATCATTATGCAGATTTTTTGGCTGCCCATGTTGTCTGTGAATACCGGACTGCCCCTCTTTTTCGGATTCTTGCTTACGCAGTTCCCTGTTGCAGCATCCACAATAGTATCAGCGGCTATTATTATGGAATGAAAAAAGCTGCTATTCCTTCTATTGCCCAACTGTTAGAACAGATTGTCCGGGTTCTGAGTGTCTATCTGATTTACCGTATTCACTTACAGGAAAATCTGGACATCAGCCCTTCCATCGCCGTATGGGGTGTGGTATGCGGAGAAGCTGCTTCCGCACTTTTTACCATGGCAGCAATCCGTTTTTCCAAAAATCAGCTTCGTTTTTTGAAAACTGCCATGGGACAAATTGGGCGGCTGTCCCTGCCTCTTACCGGAAACCGTGTGGTTCTCAATCTCTTTGTCAGCATGGAAGCCATCCTTATCCCTTTGAAATTACAGGAGTTCGGACTTAGTAATTCCGATGCCCTAAGTCTTTTTGGCGTTTTAACCGGAATGGCTCTGCCTTTGATTTTGTT
>USPJ01000226.1 GCA_900556645.1 uncultured Lachnospiraceae bacterium | reverse complement strand
TTACACTATGTCTATAAAAAACAAAAAAGACAATTATTAAACTTAATAATTGTCTTTTTTAATACTATCGTCTTTTCTTTGGGTTCCATTTCGGATATTTTGTCCTTCTTTTATATTTTCTGGTATCCCGAATAGTTTTATATCTGCGATCTGGCTTCTCTCGTCTTCCTCGGTTCCAATATCTTCTTAACTGGAAGTTTCCTGAGATATATTTTACAACAACAAATCCAATCAGCAGGACTACTGCAATTACAGCAACTATGGCAAAAAAGCTTCCATGGATAAAAAAGGTCTTTCCGCTTTTTCCCTCTGTCACATTGTCAAACGGAAATGTCTCGGGCTTTTCTCCCGTTATAATTATATCCGCTCCTCCCACCAGATGTCCGGCATAGGTATATTCTAATCTTCCCGCTGTTTTATCCGTAACATCTTCTGTATTTACCTTGGCTTTCGCCGATTCAAATCCTATTCCCTTTGGCAACACGATGCCGCCACTTTTATCAATGGATACAAAAGCATCCTTTGTCTGAAGGCTTTCACTTTTGTTCAGCTTCTCATCGGTATACTCTGTTTCATTGTCCTGAATGGACAGCACTTGAAAATTATCAAAACAATAATCTAATAAAGTTGCCGTATCTACAAAATGATTCGGGGACTGTGTATACATTACCACACATACCAGAGACATTCCGTCCCGCTCCGCATAGGTTACCAATGTGCTGTTAGCAGCATCTGTATAACCTGTCTTTCCTCCGGTACATCCGTCATAAAGATATTTGCTGGTACGGAGTGGATACAGCATGGAATGGTGATTCTGTAAAATGGTCTCCTCCGCATGCTTGTTGGTTGGCGGAATCACGTAACGTCCGGTTCCGGTAATAATCCGAAAGTTTTCATTTTTATAAGCTGCCTGTGCAATCAGTGCCATATCCCTTGCTGTGGTATAGTGTTCCTCGTCCGGCAGACCGTTGGTATTATGAAAATGTGTATTTTTACATCCCAGCTCCTGTGCCTTCTGATTCATCATACTAACAAAGCTCGTCTCGTCACCGCCCACATGCTCTGCCACCGCATAGGCACATTCATTTGCCGATTCCAACATAACACCGTAGAGGCATTGTTCCATGGTCATCTGCTCATCCACATCTCTGGCAATATGGGAGGTATCCCCCTCGTTCTTGTAAACGGCATCCGCAGAAAAGGTTACCACCTCATCCAACTTACTGTTCTCCAAGGCAACCAGCGTGGTCATAATCTTGGTAATGCTGGCAGGATAATGAATCTCGTCTGCGTTTTTCTCATAGAGAATCGCTCCTGTGTTCATCTCCATTACGATGGCACTGGGGGTAGGAATGTCCGGCTCTTGGGGCCAGTATTCTTCCTCCGCCTGTACCTGCACCGTACTTATCTGAACGGCTGTCAACCCACATAAAATCAGTGCCAACAGCCTCTTCCATTTTCTGTTTTTCATCTATTTTCTCTCCTAAAATTTTTCCCAACTATTAGTATAATCGGCTTGTCCTGACTATGCAACTTATTTTTTACTTTCATTTCCTTCCTTTTTCATGTAGAATAGATACGATAAGAAAAGGAGAAATGCAATGAGACTTAGAAACATTCCGGGTGCCGACGAAGCCATCGCCGAAAGCCCATATTGTATAAACGAACCGGAAACACAAAAGGGAAATTGGCAACAGCTTTTTGGAAATGATAACCCCATCCATATTGAAATCGGTATGGGAAAGGGACAGTTTCTGACTCGCCTTGCCAAGGAGAATCCCCATATCAATTATATCGGAATTGAGCGGTATTCTTCCGTTTTGCTGCGGGCGTTGCAGAAAATGGAACAAGAACCCCTTTCCAATCTTCGTTTCCTCTGTATAGATGCAGCTTCTATCACAGAGATTTTTGAAAAAAATGAGGTGGATAAGATTTATCTGAATTTTTCTGACCCATGGCCAAAGGACCGTCATGCAAAGCGGCGTTTGACCAGCCGTCAGTTTTTTGCCCGGTATAATGATATTTTAAAGCCGGATGGAAACGTAGAATTTAAAACCGATAATCGGGATTTATTTCTTTTTTCTCTGGATGAGGTGGAAGAAGCAGGATGGAAGCTTGTCGCCCACACCTTTGATTTACATCATGATGAAGCCTTAAATCAGGGAAACATTATGACGGAATACGAAGAAAAATTTTCTTCTCTTGGTAACCCGATTCATAAATTGATTGCTTATCGTTAGCTCTATTTTACACAGGAGGCATTATTTTGAAGTACTATACAACTGCTATTTTCGATTTAGACGGAACACTTTTAGATACTCTTGCAGATTTGACAAGTGCCGTAAACCATACCATGGAATGCTTCGGATATCCTACCCATTCCGAAGACGATGTCCGAAGATTTGTGGGAAACGGTTTACGGAAACTGACAGAACGTGCCATACCGGATGGCACCGCCAATCCCAACTATGAAGCTGCTTTTACAGAACTGAAAACCTACTATACCGCACATTGCAAAGAAAAAACAGCTCCTTATAAGGGAATTTTAGATTTGCTGCAACGCCTTTCCAATGAAGGAATTGCCATGGCTATCGTCTCCAACAAAAACGATGCCGCTGTCAAACAGCTGGCTGCCGATTTCTTTTCCGACACTATTTCCGTTGCCATCGGTGAGACTCCCCAGATTCAGAAAAAACCGGCTCCTGATACGGTTTTTGCCGCATTAGAGGAATTACATCGCAGTGCAGAGGAGTCTATTTATATCGGGGATTCCGACGTGGATATTCAGACAGCCAAGAATTCCGGCATGGATTGTGTCAGTGTTTCCTGGGGATTCCGGGGTAGAACATTTTTAGAAAAAGAAGGAGCATCCCATATTGTGGACACTCCCGAAGAAATATTAACTTTCTTTATTTAATGTTTTTTCCAGTTCCCGATAGGAGGAACGCCATTTTTTCATCTTTTTGGAAATAAAAGATTTATGATAGGTGTAGAAGGTCAGCTTATCCAATATCTTCATAGAAAATACCTTTTTTCTTATTTTATGCGGTATTTCTTACTATGATTATAACATCAGGAAGCTGTTACCTTCTATTTTTTTGCTCTTTTTTTTCAGTTCCGCAATTTGCAGGGAAATGGCTTTTTCGTCAATATCCTTTTGCTGTTGATTGGAAATAACGGCGGCGGAAATAGTTACAATACCAAAATTTCTCTCTGTGTTATCTCTGCCC
>USPJ01000225.1 GCA_900556645.1 uncultured Lachnospiraceae bacterium | reverse complement strand
TTTCTGTATCGATTCGAAAGATTCTACACCGGAGAATCTGGTATTTAACCGTATCGTATCGCTGAAGAGTTCATTTAAGCTGCCTAAAAAATAAGAAATAATGAACAGTAGAATACATTAATAAAGATACTGTGATTAAGATGGAAAAATAAAATGAATGAATTAACGATAAATCTAGACAGTCGTTCGAAGAAGCCGCTGTATGAGCAGATTTATGATCATATCAAGTCTGATATCCAGAACGGGAGACTCCGCTATGGGGAGAAACTCCCGTCTACCAGGGCTTTGTCCAAGCATCTGGAAGTCAGCCGCAGTACGGTTGAACTGGCATATGAGCAGTTGGTGTCGGAGGGCTATATTGAGGCAAAACCATATCGGGGATATTTCGTGTGTGATGTAAGTGATTTGTATGACCTTGAGATAACCCTTGAGGAAGAACCGAAAACAGCAAAGAAACAGAAACCGGAACAGAGGATAGACTTTTCGCCCAATGAGATAGATTTGGAGCATTTTGCTTTTAATGCATGGCGGAAGGTCAACAAAAATATGCTGTCCGAGGACAACGGAGAGCTGTTCCGTGCCGGAGAAGGTGCCGGAGAACCGACATTTCGTGAGGCAATCTGTAATTATCTCTATCAGTCCAGAGGAGTGGTCTGTACACCGGACCGGATTATCGTAGGGGCTGGAAATGAATATCTGCTGATGCTGTTGGCACAGATTTTAGGAGAGGGCAGAACCGTAGCCATGGAGAGTCCTACCTATATGCAGGCGTACCAGACCTTTTGCAATCTGGGCTATCAGGTGTGCGGGATTGCCATGGATAAACAGGGAATGGATGTTGCAAAACTGCAACAGGAAAAGGCGGATATCGTATATGTGATGCCTTCCCATCAGTTTCCCATGGGAACGGTTATGCCTTTAAAACGACGGATGGAACTGTTGAAATGGGCAGAGGCAAAGGACGCCTATATCATCGAAGATGACCACGACAGTGAGTTCCGTTATAAGGGAAAACCTATTCCATCCTTACAGGGAGCAGATAAAAAAGACAGGGTCATCTATCTGGGAACTTTTTCCAGAAGCATTGCACCGGCAATCCGTGTCAGCTACATGGTGCTGCCAAAACATTTGATGAAGGTGTATCGTGAACGCTGTTCTTTCTATGCCTCCACGGTGCCAAGAACACAGCAGATGGCATTGGCGGCTTTTATGCAGGAGGGGCATTTTGAACGCCACCTGAATAAAATGAGAAGCATTTACCGGAAAAAACATGATTTTCTGATGGAGGAGCTAAAAAAGAGAAACTGGGTCAGAAAGATATACGGAGATAATGCAGGAATGCATGTGCTGGTGGAAGTGAACTCCAAATTTACGGACGAAGAATTGAGAAAACTGGCATTGGGAATCGGTATAAGAATTTATCCGTTGTCGGAGTATGATATTTTAGGAGAACAAAAGACGGAATATCCCATGATTTTGCTGGGATACGGAAGCCTGTCGGAGGAAGAGATTAAGACTGGGCTGGAGGAACTGGATAAAATCATCGCATTTTTCTAATAAAAGGATAGTTTGGCTATATATAATTTTTACTAACAGAACTTTTGTTGTATTATAGTTTCGACAAAAGCAAATTTAAAATCTTTTCGAACAAAATTCGAGAATTTTAGAATCTGCGGCTGAAATTATGTTTTATGTCTCTTTCACCGACTGAACTGCCCACGAGGGATGTCCGACCGGAGGAAGACAAAAACGTGAACTTTCTAGTAGCATTAAATAGACGTCCTCACAGACGTTATAAAATCGCAGCATCAGAAACTCGACTCGTTCTATTATTAAAAACAGGATAGAACAAGTCTCAAACAGTCTGATGCTGCGATTACGTTTTGTTCGGACGTCTATGTAAATGCTACACAAAAGTTCCCGAAAAATGTCTTCATCCGGTGGACATCTCACGTGGGCTGTACAGGCGTTGAAAAGACATAAATAATAACATATTTCAGCTGCAGGTTCGTAAAAATTCCGAATTTCGTGAGATGATTTAAAAATTTGTTTTTGTCAAAACTGTGATACAATATAACTTCTGATAATAAAAATTATATATAGCCAAACTATCGGTTATAGAAAAACGCGATGATTATTTCATTCCTCGATATTTTTCTTCGCAGTATTTGCAACGGTAAATTTCTTTTTCCTCATCGGTCAGAATGAAAATCTGATCCAGCTCCTGCTCGATGGAAGTAATGCATCTTGGATTTTTGCATTTGATGACATTCACCACCTGTTTTGGCAGGTGTAGTTCTCTTTTTTCCACAATTTTATCACCTTTGATAATGTTGACGGTAATGTTGTGGTCGATAAAGCCCAAGATATCCAAATCTAAGGTATCAATGCTGCATTCTACTTTAATAATATCTTTTTTTCCCATCTTGTTGCTTCGGGCATTCTGGATAATGGCAACGGTGCAGTCTAATTTATCCAACTTTAAATCATGGTATATTTGAAGGCTCATACCTGCCTGAATGTGGTCGAGAACAAAGCCCTCATGGATTCCGCTGATATTTAGCATTGTAAGTTCCTCCTTATACTTGAATATTTAAAAGGGTCAGAATCAGAGCCATCCGCACGTAGACGCCGTACTGAGCCTGTTTGAAATAAACCGCCCGTGGATCCTCATCCACCTCTACGGAAATTTCATTGACACGAGGCAGGGGATGAAGCACCATCATATCCTTTGGAGCCAGCTCCAGTTTTGCCTTGTCTAAGATATAAAAGTCTTTCATGCGGACGTAATCCTCTTCGTTGAAGAAGCGCTCCTGCTGGATGCGGGTCATGTAGAGCACATCCAGCTTGGGCATGGCCTCCTCCAGAGAGGTGACCTCCTCGTAGGGGAAGCCGCTCTTTTCCAGCACATCGTACTTCACATAGCCGGGAAGCTTCAATTCCTCCGGAGAGATGAGCACGAACCGGATGTTTTCATAGCGGCACATGGCCTCAATGAGGGAATGGACGGTGCGGCCGTATTTCAGGTCGCCGCAAACGCCGATGGTCAGATTGTCCAGCCGACCCATTTCCCGGGAGATGGTCAGAAGATCTGCCAAGGTCTGGGTGGGATGGTTGTGCATCCCGTCTCCGGCGTTGATGACGGGTACGGAGGCATTCCGGGAGGCGACGAAGGGCGCGCCGTCCTTGGGGTGGCGAATGGCCATGATGTCGGCGTAGCAGGAAAGGATCTTTGCGGTGTCTG
>USPJ01000224.1 GCA_900556645.1 uncultured Lachnospiraceae bacterium | reverse complement strand
GTGATTGCAGAGGCTATTGCATTGATGATTAAAAATGGTGAGTCCGGTGCGGAAGAAGTAAAACAGTTAGTAAAAGGACTTACAGAGAAATACCCTTTAAAATAATTAAAGAGTTTTTAAGAATTTTAAGAAGGTTTTCCTAAGAAGAATATGGTAAAATGACCACAAAATATTTTGTGGTCGTTTTCTTTTTAAAAAGTGACGAATAAAAGTAAAGGAGAAGGAAATGGAAAAAAAGAAACAAATCATAACAGCAGTTTGCATTTCGGCAGTTCTTATTGTGGTATTGGTACTCTGCTTTGTGTTTGGCAGAAAAAAGGAGGGGGGAACTTCCGAAGGAGTTTATGTGGAGCCGGTATCCATTTTGGGCAGCAGTGGAATGGGAACCCAAAACCGATACGCAGGAGTTGTGGAAGCACAGGAGAGCTGGAAAATCAATCTGGACAGCAGCAAAAAGGTAAAGGAAGTCTATGTTAAGGTAGGGGATGAGGTGGCTGAAGGGGATCAGCTTTTTGCCTATGATACCCAGGAACTGAATGCACAGATTGCTCAGCAGAAGCTGGAAATGGAGAGCATTACCAATGAAATTGAAGATTGCAATGCACAGATTGCAGCATTGCAGGCGGAAAGAGATGCGGCTGCCAGTGAAGATGCAAAATTCGATTACACCACGGAGATTCAGAGCGTACAGAATGATTTGAAACAGGCACAGTACAATAAAAAAAGCAAACAGTTAGAGATTGACCAGTTGAATGAGTCTATTAAAAATTCTGTTGTAACCAGTAAGATGGCAGGTGTAGTAAAAACATTGAATGAAAATCAGAGTAATGAACAAAACTCTGAGGAAGCATTTATGACGATTCTGGCAACTGGGGATTATCGTGTAAAATGTATGATTAACGAACAGAATATGATGGATATTGCGGAAGGGGCACCGGTAATTCTTCGTTCCAGAGTGGATGAGAACCAGACTTGGATGGGAATCATTGCACAGATTGATACAGAGGCTCCTCAGTCCTCCAACAGCAATTCCATGTATATGGAAAATACAGGGGGAGATGAGACTACCAGTTCATCCAAATATCCTTTCTATGTAACTTTAGAGCAATCGGAGGGATTGATGCTGGGACAGCATGTATTTGTGGAAATGGATTACGGACAAGGCGTGGTAAAGGATGGCGTCTGGCTGTATGAAACATATCTGGTAAAAGACGGAAAAGACACCTATGTATGGGCAGATAACGGAAAAGGAAAACTGGAAAAACGAAAAGTGGAACTGGGAGATTATGACGAGACTCTGGGAGAATATGAAATTAAGTCGGGACTGTCTAAAGAAGATTATGTGGCATGGCCGGAGGAAACATTGAAAGAGAGCGTAAAAACCATAAAGGATACTTTGCAGACAGATGAGGATGAGAAGTAGGAGGAATATCCATGCTATTGAACTTAGAGCATATCTATAAGGATTATCAGCAGGACAAATTGGTGGTTCCGGTACTAAAGGATGTATCATTACAGGTAGAAGAAGGAGAATATGTGGCAATTATGGGTCCCTCCGGCTCGGGAAAAACAACTCTGATGAACATCATCGGGTGTTTGGATTTGCCTACCTCGGGAACCTATCAATTTGCGGGAAATAATATTTTAGAGTATAAGGATCGGGAGCTGGCGGCTCTCCGCTCTTCAGGAATCGGATTTGTGTTTCAGAATTTTCAGTTATTGCCAAGGGCTACGGCACGAGATAATGTGGCACTTCCCCTCAGCTATACAGGCACAAAGCCAAAGGAGCGGAAAGAGCGGGCAATGGAGGCTTTGGAAAAAGTAGGTTTGGCGGATCGTGCAGATTTTCGCCCGAACCAGCTTTCCGGCGGACAAAAGCAGAGGGTTGCTATTGCCAGAGCCATGGTAAATCATCCAAAGATTCTTTTGGCGGATGAACCTACCGGTGCTTTGGATTCCAAGTCGGGAGAGCAGATTATGCAGTTGTTTGAACAGTTAAACGATGAAGGAGTTACCATTGTTATGATTACCCATGACAATAAGGTGGCACAGCGGGCAAAGAGAATTGTGCATATTATTGACGGAGAGCTGACAGAAGAACAGGAGGCTGGAAATGAATAAGAAAAAAACGGGAATCATCCTTCTGATTCTTGTGGTGGCAGCAGCGGTGATTGCCGGCGGTATCTTCGGATATCGAAAGCACAAAGATAAGAAGACGGTAGTAAAAGTTTTTCCGGTGGCATATCTGGATTGGGGCTGGGGCGGAGAAGAGTCTGCCAGCAGCGGAACGGTAACTGATGACCAGTCTCAGGTTATCAAATTGGATGAGGATGATAAAATTGCGGAGGTCTATGTTGCCAAAGGAGATACAGTAAGTGTGGGAACACCCCTTCTCCGCTATGATATGGAATCCGCAAATCTCAAAGTGGAGATGAAGGAACTGGAAGTTTCCACGGCAGTCAATGACTTGACCATTGCCAACCGGGAATTGGAAAAATTAAGGGCAATGACACCTATATCGGAGAGTACAGACACTACCCCGCAGGAGTCTCAGGGAGAAGAAAGCGGGAATATGGAAGGAATGCAGCAGGAAGAGGTGCAGCAACCGCAGGTACAGGAAGGATATACAGCGGAAGAACTGGCAAGAAAAATCGCGGAAAAAGAAAAAGAAATACGGGATTTGGACATCACAAAACGAAAAGCAGAGCTGGATTTGGAACAGCTGAAAAAGGTTTCGGGAGATGGAATTGTCAATTCTACGGTAAATGGTGTGGTGGCTTCTGTACAGGACCCACAGCACCTTTTGAATGACGGCTCTGCCTTTATGGAGATTCGGGGGGCAGACAGTCTCTATGTTACCGGAGCTTTGAGTGAGTTCGCACTGGGTGAAATACAGGTGGGAGATGAAGTGATGGTCAGCTCATGGGAGAGCGGTCAGATGTATGATGCAGTTATCACGGAAATTTCCACAACCCCTACCGACGGAAACAATTATTATACGGGAGAGGGAAATCCTAATGTGTCCTACTACCCATATACGGCATCGGTATCCAATAGTGAAGGACTCCGAAACGGCGAAAGTGTATCCCTGTCTATTACAAAAGAGCAGGAAGGCGGCAGTGCAATCTGCATAGAGAAGGCCTATGTTCGGACAGAAAACGGAAAATCCTATGTGATGATTGAAGGAAAGAACAAACGCTTGAAGAAACAGTATGTGGAAACCGGAAAGACCATCTATGGTCAGGCAGTGGAAATCACATCGGGAC
>USPJ01000223.1 GCA_900556645.1 uncultured Lachnospiraceae bacterium | reverse complement strand
GGAAGACTGGAAATTTTATCTTGTAAAGGACATTATGACTGATAGATATTAATAATTCATATAGATAAAGACTAAAGAGTTTTGGAAGAGGAGAAATTATGCGAAAGAAAGAGCGTGCAGCAATCGTCATAGAGCGTTTGAAGAAGGAATATCCAGAAGCAGATTGTACTTTGGATTATAATGAGGCATGGAAGCTTCTTGTCAGTGTGCGTCTGGCGGCACAGTGTACAGATGAGAGAGTAAATATTATTGTGAAGGATTTATTTGCAAAATATCCGGGGGTGAATGAGCTGGCGGAGGCCGAGCCGGAAGATATTGAGGCGATTGTCCGTCCATGTGGTCTTGGCAAGAGCAAGGCGAAGGACATCAGTAAGTGTATGCGAATGTTAAGAGATGAGTTTGATTCTAAAGTACCAGATAACTTTGATGATCTGATGAAGCTTCCGGGAGTAGGAAGAAAGAGCGCCAATCTTATTATGGGAGATGTCTTTGGAAAGCCGGCGATCGTAACAGACACACACTGCATTCGCCTTTGCAACAGGATTGGTCTGGTTGACAATGAGAAAAATCCGAAGAAGGTCGAGATGGCTTTGTGGAAAATTATACCGCCGGAAGAAGGAAGCGATTTTTGCCATCGTTTAGTGTATCATGGTAGAGAAGTTTGTACGGCAAGAACAACACCTTATTGTGAAAAATGCTGTCTTGCTGACGTTTGTAAGTCTTACGCTTCTTATATGAAAGAAAAAAAGCAGTAAAAGGGAATTGTGCAAAGCGAAAATTTGTAGTAAAATAATTTCAGCAAGTCAGTCTTTGCAATAATGCAGGATGTGAATTGAGGAAAACTATAACTTATCACATTGGAAAAAGGATGGACAACATGAAAGAATTTAAACCAATCAAAGAAGGAAAAGTCCGCGAAGTATACGATAACGGGGACAGCTTAATTATCGCTGCAACAGACAGAATTTCAGCATTTGATGTAATTTTGAAAAATGAAGTGAAAGACAAAGGTGCTATTTTAACACAGATGTCCAAGTTCTGGTTTGACATGACAGAGGATATCATTCCCAATCACATGATTTCTGTTGACACTGCAGATATGCCGGAATTTTTCCGTCAGGAGCGTTTTGATGGAAACAGTATGGAGTGTAAAAAATTAGAAATGCTTCCGATTGAGTGCATTGTAAGAGGATATATCACAGGAAGCGGTTGGGAAAGCTACAAAGAAAACGGAACTGTTTGCGGGATTCAGTTACCGGAAGGCTTAGAAGAGTCCCAGAAGCTGCCGGAACCGATTTATACACCGAGTACCAAGGCAGAGATTGGTTTACATGATGAGAACATTTCCTTTGAGAGAAGTGTTGAGATATTGGAAGAACAGTATCCGGGAAAAGGAGCAGATTACGCACAGCAGATTAAGGATTGCACCATTGCCCTTTACAAAAAATGTGCGGAATATGCATTGAGCAAGGGAATCATTATTGCGGATACCAAGTTTGAGTTCGGTTTGGACGAAAACGGAAAAGTGGTTTTGGGAGACGAAATGCTGACACCGGACAGCTCCCGTTTCTGGCCGTTGGAGGGCTATGAGGCAGGAAAATCCCAGCCATCCTTTGACAAACAGTTCGTAAGAGACTGGCTCAAAGCAAATCCGGACAGCGACTATCTTCTGCCGGAAGAGGTTGTGACGAAAACCGTAGACAAATACAAAGAAGCATTTGAAATGCTGACCGGAAAAAAATTCGTATAAAGAAAAACGGCATTATGTGTCGGCGGAAAGGTTAAGAGTGCTTTATGAAGAATCATAGATTGGAAACAAATACACCGTGGAACGGATTACATGAAGAATGTGGCGTTCTGGGAATGTATGATTTTGATGGAAATGATGTGGCATCTACCATTTATTACGGACTGTTTGCATTGCAGCACAGAGGACAGGAAAGCTGTGGTATCGCAGTCAGCGAGACAAACGGACCAAAAGGAAAGGTTACCACGCATAAGGATATGGGACTGGTAAACGAAGTGTTTACTCAGGACGTATTAGAGGCAATGAAAGGGGATATCGGTGTAGGTCATGTGCGGTACTCCACCGCAGGGGCATCCACCAGAGAAAATGCCCAGCCATTGGTATTAAACTATGTAAAAGGTACCTTGGGACTTGCTCACAATGGAAATCTGATTAATGCCAACGAGCTTCGCAAGGAACTGGAGTATACGGGAGCAATTTTCCAGACCACCATCGATTCGGAGGTTATTGCTTATCATATTGCCAGAGAACGTCTGAATTCCAAAACCGTTGAGGAGGCAGTCAGAAGAGCAGCCCAGAAGATAAAGGGAGCCTATGCCCTGGTGATTATGAGTCCGAGAAAGCTTATCGGAGCAAGGGACCCATACGGATTTAAACCCCTCTGTATCGGAAAAAGAGACAATGCTTACATTTTGGCATCGGAGACCTGTGCGTTGGATACTTTAGGAGCAGAGTACGTCAGAGATGTACTTCCGGGAGAAGTGGTTACCATTACACAGGAAAAAGGAATTGTATCGGATACCACCATGTGTCTTCCAAAAAAAGAAGAAGCCAGATGTATTTTTGAGTATATTTATTTTGCAAGACCGGATAGCCAGATTGATGGTGTGAGCGTTTATCAGTCCAGAATTTTGGCAGGCAGGTTTCTTGCCATGGATTCTCCGGTGGAGGCAGATTTGGTAGTAGGTGTGCCGGAATCAGGAAATGCCGCAGCCCTTGGCTATGCCATGGAGTCGGGAATTCCTTACGGAACGGCATTTGTAAAGAACGGATATGTGGGAAGAACCTTTATTAAGCCAAAGCAGAGCAATCGGGAGTCCAGCGTAAAGATAAAACTGAATGTGTTGAAAGAGGCAGTGGCAGGAAAGAGAGTCATTATGATTGACGATTCCATTGTTCGGGGAACCACCTCGGATCGGATTGTGCGGATGCTCAGAGATGCGGGAGCCACAGAGGTACATGTGCGGATTTCTTCGCCGCCATTCTTGTGGCCATGCTATTTCGGAACCGATATACCGGAGAGAGAGCAGTTGATTGCCTATAACCGTACCATAGAGGAAATTGGAGAAGTGATTGGAGCCGATTCTTTGGGATATTTAAAAATCGAGCGTTTGGAAGAAATGGTAGATGGACTTCCGGTTTGTAAGGGATGCTTTACCGGAACTTATCCGATGGAGCCGCCAAAGGAAGATATTCGCGGTGACTTCGAGAGATAAGAACGAAAGACTAACTATTAAAAGTCAAGTCTAAAATGA
>USPJ01000222.1 GCA_900556645.1 uncultured Lachnospiraceae bacterium | reverse complement strand
GAAAAAGAGATGCCGATTAACTGGTGTCCTTCCTGTAAGACAGGTCTTGCGAATGAAGAAGTAGTAGACGGATGCTGTGAGCGTTGTGGTTCTCCGGTAACAAAGAAGAACTTAAAACAGTGGATGCTTCGTATTACAAAGTATGCGGACCGTCTTTTAAATGATCTTGATAAGCTTGACTGGCCGGAAAAAGTTAAAAAGATGCAGACAGAATGGATCGGTAAGAGTTATGGTGCAGAAGTGGATTTCCCTGTAGAAGGAAAAGATGAAAAGATTACCGTATATACAACAAGACCAGATACTCTTCATGGAGCAACATTTATGGTATTAGCTCCAGAACATGCCATGGCGAAAGAACTTGCTACAGATGAAACAAGAGAAGACGTAGAGAAATATATCTTTAACGCTTCTATGAAGTCGAATATAGACCGTCTTCAGGATAAAGAGAAGACAGGTGTGTTCACAGGTACTTATGCGATCAATCCGCTGAACGGTGAGAAGCTTCCGATCTGGCTTTCCGACTACGTACTTGCTGATTATGGTACAGGTGCAATTATGTGTGTTCCTGCACATGATGACAGAGATTTTGAATTTGCAAAGAAGTTTAACCTTCCTATTATTCAGGTAATTGCAAAAGATGGTAAAGAAATTGAAAATATGACGGAGGCTTATACAGAAGCAGCCGGTACAATGATTAATTCAGGTGACTGGAATGGAATGGAATCATCAGTTCTCAAAAAAGAAGCACCTGAGATGATTGAAAAGATGGGCTTTGGTAAAAAGAAAGTTAATTACAAACTTCGTGACTGGGTATTCTCAAGACAGCGTTATTGGGGTGAGCCGATCCCGATCGTACACTGCCCGAAATGCGGTGCTGTACCGGTACCGGAGGATCAGCTTCCGCTGAGACTGCCGGATGTAGAATCTTATGAACCGACAGGAACAGGAGAATCTCCACTGGCTGCAATCGATGAGTGGGTAAACTGCAAGTGCCCTCAGTGCGGAGCTGATGCAAAGAGAGAGACAAATACCATGCCGCAGTGGGCTGGTTCTTCCTGGTATTACATCCGCTATACCGATCCGAAGAACAAAGAGGCTCTGGCAAGCAAAGAAGCTATGAAATACTGGCTGCCGGTAGACTGGTATAATGGAGGTATGGAGCATACCACTTTGCATTTGCTGTATTCCAGATTCTGGCACAGATTCCTGTATGACGAGGGAATTGTACCGACCAAAGAGCCATATCAGAAGAGAACCTCCCACGGAATGATTCTGGGAGAAAACGGCGAGAAGATGTCCAAATCCCGTGGAAACGTAGTAAACCCGGATGATATTGTCATGGATTACGGTGCAGATACTCTACGTACCTATGAGATGTTTATCGGTGCCTTTGATTTGAGTGCGTCATGGTCAGAAAACGGTGTCAAAGGCTGTCGCAGATTTTTAGACCGTGTATGGAAGTTACAGGAGATTCTGGTGGATGGAGATGCATACAGTGCGGATTTGGAGACAAAGATGCACCAGACCATCCAGAAGGTAAGCTCTGACTTTGAGAATCTGAAATATAACACAGCCATTGCAGCTATGATGAGCTTGATTAATGACTTCTACAAAAAGGGAGCCATCAATAAGAAAGAATTTGAAACCTTCCTGATTCTGTTAAATCCGGTGGCACCGCATATTACGGAAGAATTATGGGAGATTTGCGGTTACACAGGAAGAGTATACCAGCAGTCATGGCCGGAGTTTGACGAATCCAAGACCGTAGAGGATACCATTGAGATAGCGGTACAGATTAACGGAAAGACCAGAGCTGTGGTAAAACTGGCAGCAGATGTATCCAAAGAGGACGCATTGGCAGCAGGAAAAGAGGCCGTGACGGATTATCAATATTGTGCAGAAATAAGAATAACTTAAAAAATCTATAAACGGATATTAAAAACCCTTCTCTATAATGAATGACAAAAGCGAGAAGGGTTTTTTGAGTCCGGTAATACAAATTTTAATGCTTCTTCATGTTTTTCATCAAAGAGATAATCATGTCTGTTTTTTTTCGTTCTTCTTCACTCATATTTTGTTTTAAAATATCAATCATCAAATCACGCTCCGATTCGGAGAATTCGATTCCGTTTGATTTAGCACTACTTGCTGCCTTTGTCAGTTCAGAAGCCATTTCCTTGGCATTGTTAGAATGCTGTTGATTGGCGAATTGCATAAGAAAATTAAGTTTTTCCGGGGAGATATTCCCCATATTTCCCTGTTTTAATAAATCTGATATGTCCATATAAATCCTCCTGAGTTAGCGAAATAGCAAATCATAAGCAGAAAAAAGCTGAATCATATTGATGAAGGAGTCCAGATTTTCCTGCTCTGTTTTGGTGCAGTATGGGCGTATCTCATTTAACATATTGATAGTATTTTCTTCGGGATTGTCAACGGAACAAATGCTGAGATTATTGGAATCGCTTTGGAAAAAGCGGATGGTTTTTTGTAGCTCCAAACATTTTGCCAGAATAGCAAGGTTTTTCTGCTGAGGTTCCTTTAAATATGGAATCGTTGTCTTTAAAATCTGCAATTCCCGGCTTTGCAGCTGTTCATCAAAAAGAGTGGTTTTTTGTTCGTCTTCCATAAAAAGTCCTTTTTCTTTCACTATATGCAAAGAGAAGGGCGGGTATGCAGTAGAAATTTTTTCTTTGCACTCAATCCCTCCGTTACTTGCATATAGTAATAGTAAAGGAGGAGTATTATGGGACGCCTGATTATTGATGGAAATAAAGTATATGAGATTGACGAGAAGTGTATGGAGAGGAAAAAGGAGAAAAAAAATAACGAAGAGAATAAGAGAAAACGGGGAGGAAACCGAAAATACAGATAGAAGTTGAAAAAAGCCCGGAACCATAAGGCTCCGGGCTTTTTAGTTCCTGCGAAAAACTTTCACAGAAGGGTTTTGGCATGCTTAGAAGCAGCCGCAGCCGTTTCCGTTATTGCCACAACCGTTGTCGCTGAAGGTATTGCCGTATCCACCACAGCAAGCTAATAAAATAATTAACCAGATAATGGAATTGCATCCTCCGTCGTCGTTACATCCGCATCCACAGTTTGTTGCTGCTAAATCACTCATTTGAAATCCTCCAAATATTTTAATTACACTTCATCATATGCTCTTTTCTGAAAAGTGTTACGGCGGTTTACGAAAATTATTTAAATTGTTATAATAGAAACAAAAAAATACGAAAAGGGGAGAAATCCTATGAATCAGATATTGATTGTGGACTCAGATGAG
>USPJ01000221.1 GCA_900556645.1 uncultured Lachnospiraceae bacterium | reverse complement strand
AAAGAATCTGCGGTATTATAAGAGCCAGCCATGGGGATTTTCCGGGAGTCTGCTGTTTGGCTTTTTTGCAGAGGCAGAAGGAGACCTTACGATCTACAGGCAGGAAGACGAATTAGCGGAGGCAATGTGGGTGCCGGCAGAAGAGATCGTCTTAGATATAGAGGAGATCAGCCTGACAAGAGAAATGATGCAGGTGTTTCAAAAAGAGCATTGTAAAAAAGAGTGAAGAAATTGTGAGCGAATCTTGACATTGGAATAGAACATGCTAAAATGATAGTTCACATGGTTAATTAATAACTAGGTTAAATAATAGAGGTGATACACATGGAAGAGTATATAGCGGACCTTCAGGAACAATTGATCACGGCACAGCATAGATTTATGAAGATGCACCGGGATCTTTGCTTTACAGGTCTTCGCAAAAGTGAGTTTGTCATGCTGGAGATCATTGAAAGAGAGAACGGAAACCGTGAGCAGGGTGTGCTGGCATCCGATATTGCCAAGCGCCTGAGGATCACGGCTCCGGCAGTCTCAAAAATGTTAAGAAGCATGGAAGAAAAGGGGTATGTAGAACGAAGAGTGGATGAAAAAGACAGACGGAATACACGGGTGAGCATTACGCCTGACGGAAAAGAAGCAGAACAGCAGGTACGCAGGCAGATGCAGGAATTTATCACAGGAGTTATAGAACGTCTGGGGGAGGAGCGTACCAAAGAGCTGATTCATTTAATGAACCGATACACGGAGATCATGCAGGAAGAGAATCAGAACAGAAAAAGAAAAAAGCAGGAGGAAAAACATGAAGCAAATCTTTAAATACTTAGCAGAGCACAAAGGAGCAGTGGTCATGATCATACTGCTTTTAGTTGTTCAGGCATATTGTGATTTGTCTCTGCCGTCTTATACATCCGATATTGTGGATGTGGGAATTGAGCAGGGAGGAATTGAGCATGAAGCAATGGAGGAAATGCGTCAGGAGAGCTTTGAAACCCTTTGTCTGTTTATGAGTGATGAGGATGAAAAAACAGTCCGTGAAGCATATGAATTACAGGAAAACGGACGTTATGAGAGAAAGATCGATGACAAAGAGAAGATAGAAGAACTGGATGACATCTTTGCACGTCCTATGGCAATGCTCAGTGGCATGAAAAGTTCCAAGGAAGTGGATATGGAACAGTTCATGGCAGGAATACAGAGCGGTATGGTCACAAAGGATATGATACTTTCCATGGAGGATGAAGCAATGGAAAAGATGGAGGATGTCAGTGACTCCATTATTTCCCAGATGGCAATCTTATATACCCATGACGAGTACGAGGCAATGGACTATGATTTGAACCATATTCAAACCAGTTATCTGCTAAAGACCGGAGCCAAAATGCTGGGATTTTCCGTTTTAATGCTGGTGGCAGCAATTTTGGCAGGCTTGATTGCTTCCAAGACCGGAGCCAAAATAGGTATGGATTTGAGGGAGAGAATCTTTACTAAGGTAGTCTCCTTTTCCAGCAAAGAGATGGACCGATTTTCCACCGCTTCGCTGATTACCAGAAGTACCAATGACATTCAGCAAATTCAAATGGTGTCCACCATGTTGCTTAGAATGGTTATTTATGCACCGATTATCGGAATCGGAGGAATCCTCAAAGTAATCAGTACCAAAACCGGAATGGGATGGATTATCGTTGTGGCGGTAGTGACTATTTTTGTGGTAGTGGGAATTTTGATGAAAGTGGCAATGCCAAAATTCAAATTAATGCAGACCTTGGTAGATAGGATGAATCTGGTATCCAGAGAAATTTTAACCGGTATTCCTGTCATCCGTGCTTTCAGCCGTGAAAAATTTGAGGAGGAACGTTTTGACAAAGCCAACAAGGATTTGATGGGCACGCAGCTTTTTACCAACCGGGTTATGACCTTTATGATGCCGGCAATGATGCTGATTATGAACGGGATTACCGTTTTGATTGTATGGGCAGGTGCCCATGGGGTAGATGCAGGAAATCTTCAGGTAGGAGATATGATGGCATTTATTACTTATACTATGCAGATTGTTATGGCATTTTTGATGCTGACGATGGTATCTATCATGCTTCCGAGGGCAGGCGTTGCAGCACAGCGTATCGATGAGGTGCTATTGACAGAGCCTACGATTCACGATATGGAAGAAACCGTAGGAGACGAGAAAGATTTCAAGGGTGAGTTGGAGTTTCATCATGTGGGATTTGCCTATGACGGGGCCAAGGAAGAAGCTCTCAGTGACATCGACTTTACAGCGGGACCGGGAGAGACTACGGCAATTATCGGCAGTACAGGATGCGGAAAATCCACCTTGTTGAATCTGATACCGAGGTTCTATGATGTGACCGAGGGAAGCATTACCATTGACGGAATTGATATTCGACAGATGTCTCAGAAGAAGCTAAGGAGTCTGATTGGTTATGTTCCCCAGAAAGGTATTCTGTTTTCCGGGGATATTACCTCAAATCTGAAGTTTGCAGATAAGAATATTTCGGATGAGAGAATGAAAGAGGCAGCGGAAATAGCACAGGCGACAGAATTTATCGAGGCAAAGCCGGAGGAGTATGAGAGTCCGATTTCCCAGGGAGGAACCAATGTTTCCGGCGGTCAGAAGCAGAGACTTTCCATTGCCAGAGCAGTTGCGAAAAATCCGAAGATATTCCTGTTTGACGATAGTTTTTCTGCTTTGGACTATAAAACAGATGTGGCATTGCGGAAGGCTTTGGGTGAAAAGGTAAAGGATGCCACAGTTCTGATTGTGGCACAGCGTATCAGTACGATCCTTCATGCAGACCAGATCATCGTTTTAGATGAAGGAAATATCGTTGGAAAAGGAACGCATGAAGAATTATTAAAGACTTGTCCAGTTTATCAGCAGATCGCAAAATCACAGCTGTCTGAAGATGATCTTAAGAAAGCAAGGGAGGTGTCTGACCATGAGTAATAACAACAGCATGAGAAGAAGAGGTCCAATGGGTGGTCGCAGAGGAATGGCACCAGGTGAGAAGGCAAAAGACTTAAAAGGAACGATGATCAAACTGATCAAATATATGAGACGTTTTTATCTTCCAATCGTTATGGTTATCATTTTTGCGATCGCAAGTACCGTATTTAACATTGTCGGACCAACGATCTTAGGAGATGCAACAACTGAGATTTTTGATGGATTGATCCGTAAAGTATCTGGTGGAAGCGGAATTGATTTTACAAAGGTAGCACATATCTTAGCATTTTTATTATGCCTATATGTAGCCAGTGCAGTATTTTCATTT
>USPJ01000220.1 GCA_900556645.1 uncultured Lachnospiraceae bacterium | reverse complement strand
CTGAACGTATGGCATCAAAGAAATGTGTCTTGCTCTCTTGATTGCTACTGTAAGAGCTCTCTGATGTTTTGCACAGTTTCCTGTGATTCTTCTTGGTAAGATTTTACCTCTCTCAGAGATATATCTTTTTAATTTGTTTACGTCTTTGTAATCAATTACATTGTCTTTTCCACAGAAAACACAAACTTTTTTTCTTCTATGAGGACCTCTTCTTCTCATTGGAGCGTCGCCTCTATCTGCTTTATTATAAGCCATTGATATTTACCTCCTATTTAGTTAAATGGTAACTCTTCATCAATTCCGTCCGGAATATTCATGAAGCCATCTCCCGCCGCACTGCTTGGTGACGGACGGTCTGCCGGTGCAAAGCCTCCATTGTTTTCACTTGCTGCCTTGCTCTCTGCAAATTCCTGTTCTTCCACCACTACATCCGTTGTGTAAACCTTCTGTCCATCCTTATTGGTATAGCTTCCGGTCTGGATTCTTCCGGTAATGGCAATTTTAATGCCTTTGCGGAGATATTTCTCTGCAAATTCTCCCTGACGTCCAAATGCTACGCAGTTAATGAAATCTGCTGTCTGTGTATCTCCGTCACGACGGAATCTACGGTCTACTGCCAACGTATATCTTGCAATGGCTGTGGACTGCTCGCCCTGAGAGTAACGTACCTCAGGATCTCTTGTCAGTCTTCCCATCAGTATTACTTTATTCATACGATTTCCTCTTTTCTATCTATGCCTCGTCTGCTCTAACGCATAAGAATCGAAGAACGTTATCCATAATACGAACGTTTTCTTCTATCTGAGCAGGAACGCCTGCTTCAGCATCAAACTGAATGAAGTAGTAAAATCCTTCTCTCATTTTCTGAATTT
Source organism: uncultured Lachnospiraceae bacterium (assembly GCA_900556645.1). Next base: position 2,421 of record USPJ01000220.1, on the reverse strand, counting down.
CGTAAGCTAATCTCTTCTTACCCCATTCGTCCACGTTTGTGATTGTGCCTCCAAAGCGAGTGATGTACTCTTTTGCTTTCTCTACCACTGCTGCTCTGGCATCGTCTTCGATTTTGGCATTCACAACGAGTGCTAATTCATACTTGTTCATGCGAATGTACCTCCTTTTGGTCTCTGGCCCCTGCCTTTTAGCGGGAGCAAGGAATTATAATATATCACGAGGATATATCATATCATGCATTCGCTTGATTTTCAAGTGTTTTTTGTAAAAATTTGTTACTGTTCCTGACTCTTTTTCGTCAGTCCTCTAGTATTTTTCTCCACCTGTCGGCGGGCAATCATAATCTGATGTCCGCACCCCATACACTTCAAACGGAAGTCTGCTCCAACCCGCAAAATCTCCCATTCACTGCTGCCGCAAGGGTGCTGTTTTTTTAATTTTACAATATCTCCTACTTCATATTGATATTGGTTCATGATTCCTCCTATATCTTGCGGAATACACTTCCGATACTCTCATGCAGCACAAGGTTTGCCCTGCCGTCCATCGGTGTCGTGGATTTGTTAATCAGTACCAGTTTATCTCCCGGATAATAATCAATCAGTCCCGCTGCCGGATAGACCGCCAGAGAAGTTCCTCCGATAATCAGCACATCTGCCTGGCTGATATAATATACTGCCTCCTGCATCGTGCGGTTATCCAAACCCTCTTCATAAAGTACCACATCCGGCTTTATACCGCCTCCGCACTCACAGGTTGGGATTCCCTCTGATTCCAATATATATCTGGCATCATAAAGCTTATGACATTTCTGACAGTAATTTCTGTGAACACTTCCATGCAGCTCCAAAACCTTTTTGCTTCCTGCCGCTTGATGGAGTCCATCAATATTCTGGGTAATAACGGCTTTTACCTTTCCCTGTGCCTCCAGTTCCGCCAGCTTTTTATGGGCATCGTTTGGCTTTGCATCCAATGCCAGCATTTTATCCCGATAAAAACGATAGAACTCTTCCGTGTTTCTCATATAGAAGGTATGGCTTAGAATCGTCTCCGGCGGATAATCATATTTCTGATTGTATAATCCGTCCACACTCCGAAAATCCGGTATTCCGCTTTCGGTAGAAACCCCTGCTCCGCCGAAAAACACAATATTATCCGACTCATGCACCATATCCAAAAAGCGTTTCAACTGTTCTGTTTCTTCCATAAATAAATCCCTCCTCGCCTGCCAATTATCCGTTGCCTTCTCTCTTCAAATATTATAGGATATTCCATGGGAACTTTCAAATAAATTTGCATAAGATGTAGCGTATCGCATTACGGTTTATGGAGGACACATTTATATGAAAATTGCAGATATGCATTGCGACACCATTTCCAGAATTTATCATACAAGAAAATCCGGCATTCCTGCGGAACTCTATCGAAATGACTTTCAACTGGATATTGTTCGTATGAAACAATCCGGTTATTTTCTTCAGAATTTTGCTGTTTTTGTGGATTTAGCGGATACAGATTCTGCCTATGACTGCGGAATGGAACAGATTTCTCTTTTTTATGAAGAAATGGAAAAGAATCGGAATTTTATTCTTCCGGTAAAAAACTATCAAGATATTATAGACTGCTGCAACAAGGGAAAACTGGCAGCTCTTTTGACTTTGGAAGAAGGGGAAATCTGTGAAGGAAGTCTAGAAAAGCTGCGGGAATTTTATGCCTTGGGTGTCCGCATGATGACTTTTACATGGAATTATGAAAATTCTCTGGGTTCTCCGGGAGAGCCTGCCGACGGCAGTTCTCCAAAAGGGGGATTGACTCCTCTCGGAATAGAATTTTTAACGGAGATGGAACATTTAGGCATCATACCGGACGTCTCTCATCTTTCGGACAAAGGAATCGAAGATGTCTGCCGACTGGCAAAGAAACCTATGGTAGCCAGCCATTCTAATGGGTGGTCTCTCTGTCCCCGGGGACGCAACCTGACAGATGAACGAATCCGGCAGATTTCCAATCTGGGCGGTGTCATCGGTATCAATTACTACGGTCCTTTCCTGACGACTGCCCCTACAAGGGGCAACCTTTATTATGGGAGAGTCTCGGATCTTGTACGCCACATCCGCCATCTCACCAAAATCGGCGGTATGGACTGTGTAGGTCTGGGCTCCGATTTTGACGGAATCGACGATTATTTAGAATTAAAGGATTGCTCTTATATGGATCTTTTAATCAATGCTTTGCAAAAAAGCGGCTTTCACGAAAGTGAGATTGACGGCTTTCTGGGGAAAAATGTACTGCGGGTATATCGGGAATGGTTATAACAACAAAAAAGACACTACCACAGAATCTCGATATCTCTGCAATAATGCCTTTGTGAGTTGCGGGAGTAGGATTTGAACCTACGACCTTCGGGTTATGAGCCCGAC
>USPJ01000219.1 GCA_900556645.1 uncultured Lachnospiraceae bacterium | reverse complement strand
CTTCAAACCTTTTTCAAAGACAAACCAGTATACCAACACCGTTACAATCGGCTGTATAAATGCCCAGATGGTTCCCAGATAGGAGCCTGCAAATTTTGTCTTAAAATCATTTTTGGATAAACGCAGAATTAACTTACGGTTTGTCACTGCTTCTGCCGGTATCTCAAAAAATTTCTTCCGTTTCCAAAATACAATCAGCATAATGAAATCAAAAGCCGCAAGCAGCACTATTTTCAGCATCTTGGTCTTCGGTTCTGCTGCCTTTTGTGCCAGTCCTTCAATTCCCCAGTCCTTGGCATCCCATACTAAATGCGGATCACTGGATTTCGCCCGAATCTCCAAACTTTCTCCTACGGTTTCTGCCTCAAGCATTTTGGTCTGAACCATTTCCGACAACGCATCCTGAGAGATTTCTTTTACCTCATCTCCCCCTTTTATCTGTACGGATTCAATGGTATTGACGGAAGTTCCTGCTCCGAAATCCATTCTCAGATACCGGGTATCTCCCGGTATCGTATACTTCAAAACCTGTTCTTTTCCGGCTTTTGTATAATTTACCGTCTGGCTTCCTGTTTCCTGAAAGCCCTTCTCCAACTGGGTATTCCGGCTTAAATAAAATAGCTGCATGCCATTTTCTTTATCCGAATTCATTTTAATCTCAACTTCTACACTTGTATCTTCTAAGAGCGGCTGGTAACGGATAATCCATACATTTACCAATACGGCAAACAGAACTATCGCCATCGCAGCAATCATTCTTTTCTTTGACATTCTCCTACTCCTTTATTCGTCGGAATGTATTATTTTTCTTTGTTTTTCTTGTACTCTGCAATACCGCCCCAAACCTTATCTTTGTCTGATAAAATAAGGTCTTCTTTTGTCATGCCTTCCGGCATTGGCCACTCCACACCGATTTCCGGATCGCACCAGAGTAAACCACCCTCATCATTGGCATGGTAGAAATCAGTACATTTGTATGCAAATTCTGCATAATCGGAAAGTACTACAAAACCGTGAGCAAAATTTTTCGGAATAAAGAACTGTTTTTTATTCTCTGCGGACAGTTTCACTCCATACCATTGTCCGAAGGTCTTAGAACCTTCACGCAAATCAACTGCAACGTCAAACACTTCTCCGTTAATTACCCGAACCAGCTTATCCTGCGGATAATTAATCTGAAAATGCAGTCCCCGAAGCACACCTTTCTTGGATGCTGACTGATTATCCTGAACAAACTTGCAGTCTATTCCTGCCTCCGCAAAATCATTATAATTATAAGTCTCCATAAAATAGCCTCGCTCATCTCCGTGAACAGTCGGCTCAATCACTTTTAATCCCTCAATTTCTCCGCAATTTGTCACTTTTATCTGACTCATTTTTACCCTTCTTTCTTATACCATATATTACTATCAGTATATCATATTTCTTTACATGAAACAATTTCCAACCATCGGCATTTTCCCTTAATGGCTTTCTTCTTTCAATATCTCTAAATATCGGCTGATACCTTTTTCAATCGGATACTGGATGGCATTTCCGATTGCCCCAAAGGTTTTGTCCATATTCAGCACATTTCTTTGAGCATCAATCTCCCGGTTGTGTTCATATACAACCTTGGCTTTTTTCCCGATTTTTTCTTCCAGCAACGCCACCAGTTCGTTCAAGGAAATTCCTCTTCCCGTGCCGATATTGTAAACCTCGTTATCGGAATCATTGTGGTATTCTATGAATTTTCCTATCATATTTACCACATCCTCGATATAGATGTAATCTCTTACCGTACTTCCGTCTCCCCAGATGGAAATTTCCTCATCTGCCAGAATCTGTTCTGCAAAAGCAGTTACGGCTCCTACTCCCTTTTTCGACATCTGACCCCGTCCGTAGGGATTGGCAATCCTTAAAATCACATGATCCATTTTATAAATTTGGTTATACATCAGAATGATTTTTTCAATGGTTGCCTTTGTGATTCCGTAATGGTTTCTTGGATACAACGGCATATCCTCGGTATAATTTTCCTTCGGAATATTTCCGTATACCGTTCCCCCGGAAGATATGAAAATCATTTTATTGACATTTTTTTTCCGCATAATCTCCAGAATCTCAACGGTCTTTGCCACATCATTGGCATAACAGCGTTCCGGGTGAATCATAGAAGTTGCCGGATTGATACTGCTGACCAGATGAATTACCACATCCTGTCCCTCAATTACAGACTCCAAATCCTCATCCTTGAACAATTCCCTCTCGTAGTATTTCATCTGTTGTAATTGTTCTTCCATAAAAGCATGGGTAACCGACATATCATAGACTGTCAATTCATATCCTTGTTCCAAAAGATACAGAGCAAGATTTTTTCCGATAAATCCGGCACCGCCCAATAATAAACATTTTTTTCTCATCTTTTCTCCTATTTAGTATTGTGTATAATAGTTTTCCGCAAAATTACGGATATCAAACTGTCCAAAAAGCTCTTTGGTTCCCTCTTTGTAATGCTGATATGCAGCCGTATCCTTTAGCATTTTTTCCATTGCCTCTGATAATTCTCCCGCATCCACACCATTGTCATGAAGCTTTAACACGATTCCGGCTTCTGCATTGTCATTTACCAGCATATATTTGATATCACCGATATCTGTGGAAATAACCGGCTTTTCATATGCCAGATATTCAATGACAGAATTCGGAAGACTCTCGGAAATATAATAGGTTGGAAGCAATGCACAGTCAAAAGTTCTTACCCATCCAATCCATTCGGAAGGCTTTTGCAGATTGTCCACAAAGTGTACGTGCTCCACACCTTGATTTTTTTCTTTCAATTCATCGATAAACGGTCCGTTTCCAATTAAAATCAAGTCTATCTTTTTATCGGTCTTTTCCTTTAATAACTTGAAGGCTTCCACAGCTTCTCCGAAACCTTTCTGCTGGATTCCTCTTGCCACAAGGCCATACACAAAGGAATCCTCGTCAATTTTCAAGGTTTCCCTCTGTTTTCTCGGAATACTCTCCAACTCATAACCGTAATAAATCTGATGAATTTTCTCTGATACCTCTACCTTCTCAAAAATCTTTTTATTTTTGTCGGTAGCATATATGATTTCATCTGCCCGGTTTAAAATATCCACAGACATCTTTTCAAAATCCACATCCCAGTCAGGATTCTGCAAAAGTGCCTCATAACAACCGTGCATACTCAGAACCACCTTTGTGTCCATATCCTTTACTGCCTGATAAGTTATCTTATCCGACCACCAGATATGACAATTAATGGTCTCAATACCGTATTGTTTTACATACTCCCGCAGCTGGTTCG
>USPJ01000218.1 GCA_900556645.1 uncultured Lachnospiraceae bacterium | reverse complement strand
TGCAAGGTTTGACTGAATCTGCATACTCTCCTCCGGTCCCATAAATATGAGACGTCCATCAACATGCGAATGGAATGTTACACCCTCTTCTTTAATCTTTCTGAGTCCTGCAAGTGAGAATACCTGAAATCCGCCGGAATCGGTCAGAATTGGCTTGTCCCATACCATAAATTTGTGAAGACCGCCCATTTCTTTGATTAGCTTATCCCCCGGTCTTACATGAAGATGATAAGTATTTGACAGCTCCACCTGAGTTTTTATCTGCTCTAAATCTTCCGTGGACACGGCACCTTTAATGGCAGCCACCGTTCCCACATTCATAAATACCGGCGTCTGGATGTCTCCGTGCACGGTATGAAAGGTTCCTCTTTTTGCGTTTCCGTCTTTTTTGATTAATTGATACATTCCTATTCTCCTTATTTCTTTCCGGCTACTATTATAACTGCTATCTGGGAAATTGTAAAATAACTTTTCCAATCTCACATTGACCAAATCGGTCAATTTTGTATTGACTAATTCAGTCAATATCATTTATAATGAAATCAAAGAAGGAGGCAACTTTCCATGAATCAGAAATTTTTTGATTTACCGGAGGAAAAACAACAGCGGATTATCAACAGTGCTCTCACTGTTTTTTCCAAATACGATTATAAAAAAGCATCCACCGATGAGATTGTACGGCTTGCCGGTATCTCAAAGGGACTGCTGTTCCATTATTTTTCCGACAAGAAGACCCTGTACCTATTTTTATTACAGTATTCATCGGATTTTCTCATAAAAGAAATGTCTGCTTTTCACGATTATCAAGAGAACGACTTTTTTCAGATATTGGTGGATGCCCAGATGTGCAAAATGAAGGTACTTTCCGTTCATCCTCATCTGATGGTTTTTCTCACAAAAGCCTATCTGGAAGATTCCGAATCGGTAAAAAATAATGCAGCTCTTAATTTTTCTTCCATCATTGAGGAAAGTTCCAAACGATTTTTACAACGGGCTGACACCCAAAAATTTCAGGAGGGCGTTTCTCCAAAACAGGTATTGGACATCATTCTGTGGATGTCCGACGGTTATATGAGAAGCCGTACACCGGAACAGCTCTCCCATCTGGAAGTTTTGAATGATGAATATTTAGCGTATTTAGAAGTCCTAAGACAACATTTTTACAAGCCGGAATATATTTGACAGGAGGTATGCTATGTCTATTATTGAAGCAAAAAACTTGACCAAAACCTACGGCAAAGCCAGAGGCATTACAAACTTGAATCTCTCCGTGGAGGAAGGGGATTTCTTCGGCTTTATCGGACCTAACGGTGCCGGAAAAAGCACCACCATAAGAACCCTGCTGGGCTTTATCCGTCCCACCGACGGAAGTGCCACCATTTTTCAACAGGATATCCAATCCCACAGAGATTCCATTCTCTCAGATATCGGCTACATGCCTTCCGAAGCTATGTTCTATCACGGTATGCAGGTGCAGGACATCCTTACCCTTTCTGCAAAGCTCCACAAAAAGGACTGCCGTCAGGAGTCAAAAGAGCTCTGCCACCGTCTGGATTTGGATGTTCACAAAAAAATTGAAGAACTTTCCCTTGGAAACCGCAAAAAGGTAGCCATCGTCTGTGCCTTGCAGCACCGTCCGAAGCTCTATATTCTTGACGAGCCTACCAGTGGTCTGGACCCCTTAATGCAAAAAGAATTTTTCCGGCTTTTACAGGAACGGAACGAGGCGGGTGCCACCATATTCCTCTCTTCCCATGTGCTGTCAGAGATTCAAAAGAATTGCCGTCATGCAGCTATTATCAAAGAAGGAAAACTGATTGCCTGCGACAGTGTCAGCAATCTCACTAATACCCGAACCCGCAAGGTATCTCTCCACGGAATTACAACGTTGCCGGATACCATTCAGGGAACATCCGTTCAAAAGGATGGAGATACTATAAACTTTTTATACTCCGGGGATATCAAACCTCTGTTGGAACAGCTTTCACCTCTGCCTTTACAGGATGTCCTTATCACGGAACCGGATTTGGAGGAAGTTTTTCTTCATTACTATAAGGAGGAACGGTCATGATTATTTTAAAAAAAGAACTTCGTCAAAATTGGAAAGCATTTCTTATCTGGACAGCCGTTATTGCTTTTATGCTGGTAATTTGTGTCCTAATGTTTCCTGAAATGAGTAAGGAAATGGACTCTGTTACAGATATGTTTTCAAATATGGGCAGCTTCAGTGCCGCCTTTGGAATGGATCAGGTAAACTTTGGGGAAATCATGGGCTTTTATGGCGTAGAATGTGGGAATATGCTGGGCATTGGCGGCGGTTTTTTTGCCGCTTATTTGGGAATCAGCATTTTATCCAAGGAAGAGAAAGAACATACCGCAGAATTCTTATTCTCTCATCCCATCAGCCGCAGCCGCGTTCTTGCAGAAAAATTAGGCTCCGTTTTCCTGCAGATTTTGGCTATGAATGTGATTATCGTAGGAATCAGTATCTTATCTTTTCAGATAATCCATGAAGATATTGCTGTAAAAGAATTTTTCCTGCTGCACCTTGCCTATCTGATTCTGCAATTTGAGATTGCCTGCATCTGCTTTGGCATCTCCGCCTTTCTCCGGCAGAATGGTATCGGCATCGGACTTGGCTTAGCTGCCATCCTCTATTTTGCCAATATCATCTGCAACCTCAGTGAACAGGCTGAATTTTTGAAATACATTACACCATTTGCCTACGGAGAAGCCACAGACATTATATCCAACGCTTCCTTGGAGCTTCCGCTGGTGGGACTGGGTGTAGTTGTATCTATTGTATTTGTGATACTGGGCTTTGGAAAATACACCAAAAAAGACCTTGCCGCTTAATACGATTCCCAAAACAATTCATCCAATGTTTTGTCTAATGCTTTACAGATTGCTATGCACAGCTTAATGGTGGGATTGTAGTCGCCCTTTTCAATGGCATTGATGGTCTGTCTGGAAACATTGACCGCATCTGCCAGTTCCTGCTGGGACATATTGTTTCTGCTTCTTAATATGTTTAAATTTCTTCCAAATCTGATATCTCCTTGAACCATAGTACACCTCCGTTAATTGATGTAACAACTATATCACCCTGACAAATTACCTGTCGAGCAAATCATTGTTACATCAATTTTGGGAGTGTGCAAATAATTCTAACATAGTCAGATCAGAATCGATCGAAGTCCTCCTGTGTTGCGATTTGCTGGTATTTCACATCGTCGTTTGCCTTTTCCGTCCAGATGTCCATCACCATTCCGATGGTCAGAAGGTCAAGGTCTCGGATAGACAACCCTATCTGC
>USPJ01000217.1 GCA_900556645.1 uncultured Lachnospiraceae bacterium | reverse complement strand
ATCTCCCAATAACGGTCAATGTCCCATCCGTTAACGCTTAACAGTAAGGCACGAATCATAGCACCATGGCAGACCACCAGTACATTTTTACAGGTGCCCTCCAAAGGCTTGATTTCATTTTCCAAAAAATCTTTGGCTCTTGCCAGAATCTCTTCGTAGGATTCCGCACCGTCCTTTGCTATGTATTTACTTGGAGCAGAAAAACAATTTTTTAAATTGGCATGCTCCGGTTTTTCTTTAATATCCTTGATAAAGAGGCTTTCCCCTTTTCCGAATGCCATCTCCATAATTCGGTCATCCAATATAATCTGATGCGGTTCCCTATCTCCTCTTACGATGGTTGCGGTCTGTACTGCCCGAATCAAAGGGCTGCTGTATATTTTGTCAAATCGGATTCCCTCTTTTTGGATTCCGTCTCTGGTGACCTCTGCCAATTCAATCCCGTAATCATTGAGAGGGATATCAATTCTTCCCTGTATTCTTCCCTCTTTATTGGCTGCGGTTTCTCCATGTCTTAACAAGTAAACATTCATACAACTTCCTCTTTTCTGTCAATTACTTCCAACAAGGTATCTCTTTGCTTTTTCAAACTCCCGGGGCAGCTCTGCCACCACCTCTGTCCCATCCTCCAACACCAGCCGATAGGCATGGAGAAGCTGACTTTTCTGCCCTGTGGCTTTTGCGAACTCCCGGTTACAGGAAATTGCTCCATACTTGGTGTCTCCCACAATGGGATGACCAATGCTCGCTAAGTGGGCACGTATCTGATGGGAGCGTCCCGTAATCAGATGTACCTCCAGTAAGGTGTAGCCTTTCCATATCTCCAAAGGGCGATACTCCGTTTCAATGGCTTTTGCTCCCTCTGAAGGGGTTTTTGTGATTTTTACCTGATTATTTCCATTATCCTTCGTCAGATATCCGCTGATATGGGCGGCATCCGATATCACACCCTTTACCAGACAAAGATAATATTTTTGAACACTCCGCTGCCGCAAGGCCTGACTCATCTGCTGGGAACCCCGCAGGGTTTTTCCCGCAATCAGTAATCCCGAGGTATTGCGGTCTAAGCGGTTGCAAACCGAAGGCTTAAAGGTGTTTAGTTCCTCCGGTGTTATTTTACCATGTTTTAGCAGATATTGTAACAGGTATTCATTGGCGGACACGTCCTGTGGCTTTGCCTTTTGAGACAGCATTCCTGCCGGTTTATTGAAAATCAAGACATCTTCTGTCTCGTATACAATATCCAAATCTGTTTCCGGCAGGTTCTCTGTAGGGATTTCTCTCTGTTTTCCTGCAAATTTTTCAAAGGTCTCATCGGACAAAAACAGCTTGATGCTGTCGCCTGTTTTTGTCTTTTCGGAGCCTCCTGCTTTTTTTCCGTTCAGTACGATATTCTTTTTTCGGAGCATTTTGTAAATAAAGCTGGCAGGTGCCTCTTTTAGAATCTTTCCCAAAAGCTTATCCAGACGCTGTCCCGCTTCATTTTCTCTTACTATAAATTCTTTCATCTCTATCTATTCTTCTTTTTGTGGACATTTCGTATTGTTTTTTTCTTTCCCGGTTTTTTCGTCTTCTTTTCCGAAACGTATTCCTTTCCGTTCTGCGTTCTTCCCTTTGGACGAATCAGACATTTTTTATCGAATCCGATTAAATCCTTTCTGTCTGCCTTGGTCAGTGCCTCATAGACCAAATCGTAATTCTTGGGATTCCGGTACTGTATCAAGGCTCTCTGCATAGCTTTTTCGTGGGGATTTATGGCAACATATACCGATTTCATGGTTCTCGGGTCCACTCCGGTGTAATACATACAGGTGGAGATAGTGGAAGGTGTGGGATAAAAATCCTGTACCTGTTCCGGCATATATCCGATATCCCGCAAAAACTCTGCCAGTTCTACTGCCTCCTTTAGGGTCGACCCCGGATGGGAGGACATGAGATACGGCACCAGATATTGTTTTTTGCCGATTTTCTCATTGGTCTTTTTGTAGGCTTTTACAAAATCATTGTAAACTTCCACCTCCGGTTTCCCCATCATCCGAAGAACACTGTCAGAAATATGCTCCGGTGCCACCTTCAACTGTCCTGACACGTGATACTCACACAGTTCCTCCAAAAAAGTGGAATCTTTATCCGCCATCAGATAATCAAACCGGATACCGGAGCGGATAAATACTTTTTTTACATTGGGAAGCTCCCGCAATTTCCGCAGCAGCTTCAAATAATCCTGATGGTCCACCTCCAGATTTTCGCATGGCTTTGGAAACAGGCATTGCTTATTAGGACAGGCTCCTTTGGCGAGCTGTTTTTTACATGCCGGTGCCCGGAAGTTGGCAGTGGGACCTCCTACATCATGGATATATCCTTTAAAATCTTCCTCCCAGACCATTTGCTCTGCCTCATGGAGAATAGATTCATGGCTTCTGGTCTGTATGATACGTCCCTGATGAAAGGTCAAGGCACAGAAGCTGCAGCCTCCGAAACATCCCCGGTTGCTGACCAGACTGAATTTCACCTCAGAAATAGCAGGAACTCCTCCCAATTCCTCATAAGAGGGATGGTAGGTTCTCATATATGGCAATGCATACACCCGATCCATCTCCTGCGTACTTAAAGGTTTGGCAGGTGGATTCTGCACCACAAAGGTTTTTCCGTCATAGCTTTCTGCCAGCCTTTTTGCCACAAAGGGATCCGTGTTCATATATTGGGTATAAAAGCTTTTGGCGTAATTTTTCTTATCCTCTTTCAATTCTCTGTAATCCGGCAAAAAAATTGCGTCATAAATATCTTCTTTTTTACGGATGGCATCTTCCATCGCCTTCTTTGAAGGTGCTCCGATCGTAAGTCTGGTATTTACGCAGGTCTCCATGGAAATCGCATCATAAATATCTTCTTTTTTTCTTGTTTTATAAACAGTTCCATCAATAAATGTAATATCTTTCACGGCAATACCGCTGTTTAGAGCATCGGCAACCTCCACAATGCTCCGCTCTCCCATGCCATACAGCAGCAGGTCTGCCCCGGAGTCCAACAAAATGGAACGTTTTAGAGAATTGGACCAGTAGTCATAGTGTGCCAGCCGCCGCAGACTGGCCTCAATTCCTCCAATGATAATCGGTGTTTTTTTATAGGCCTGCCGTATGAGATTACAATAGGTAATTGTGGCATAGTCCGGACGCTTTCCCATGACACCGCCCGGAGTAAAGGCATCCGTTGCCCGGCGTTTTTTGGATACGGTATAGTGATTTACCATAGAATCCATATTTCCTGCCTGTTTCCACTTCCAAAATTATCTAATGTGACGCAGGTTTGCGTAACATAATAA
>USPJ01000216.1 GCA_900556645.1 uncultured Lachnospiraceae bacterium | reverse complement strand
CCGCAGCAAAAGTTCCATCCTCTTTTCCATACTGTTCCTCCTAGACAAAAACCTCCATATTTCCAGTCTCCGCCATGTTTAAAAATCCCACAGCCAGATTCGGAATGGCTCCGCTTACATATAGCAACTGCTCCTCCGATTCGCACTGCTCCTCTAAAATCTCATATATTTTCTGTTCCGCTTCCTGCTTTTCCAGTTCTCCAAACAACTGTATCAGCTTTTGGTAGTCTTCCTCATTTAAAATTTCCCAGTCTGACGGCAATCCCAGCATACGGTTTGCCACCACTTTCCGCAAAAGAATTTCTCCCAGATTTTCGAACAATTCCTCGTAATCGGGATGAAACTTTTTCAAAACCTTTCTCACAAATTCCCCGGAAAAGCTTCTCAAAAACTCCTGCTCTGCCCGAATACAATGAAGCCACGCATAAATCCGGTCAATTCCGCTGAGATTTTCCTGAGAGTGAAGCACAGGATAATCTAAGGTAAGGATATGATTTTGTGGAGAAAATCTGGCATCATAACGGACAAAAAACTGTGGGATGGCATCAAAGGTTTCCCTTAAGGCACGGCTTCCATAATCCTCAAAATCCACTGCCAACTCATTGTAGAGTATTCTCGCCTGTTCCACTTTCTGTAAAACTTTCTCATAGCCTGCTTCGTATATTCTCCGTATGGAACTCTGTACCTGTAGCAACTCTGTACCGCTGCTGTCCTTTTCATTTTCTTCGATACAGTAAAGCACCGCTCCCATCAACTGCTGTGCGGTCTCATAGGTCAAAGAGGTACTTTCTTTGGAAGTGTAACGCTCCGTCAGTTCTCCCACCAGTTCCAGTATTTCCTTTGTCTGCATTTCCATTTCCATAAATATCCTCCCTCCTTTGGGGCTTTATTCTATAGGAAATCCCATTCCTCTTCAAGACTGGATTTTTTCGCGAAAATGTGGTATAGTAGCATAAGAAAAAGAGATATGCAAGCCGCATATCTCTTTTTTTATTTTCCTCTATTCTTCGTTTCCAATAATCTTTACTGCTGTTCCATAGGCTACGATTTCTGCCGCTCCCTGCATAATTGCGGAAGAACCATATCTCACGCCGATAATGGCATCTGCTCCCATTGCCTCAGCCTCGTCTACCATACGTTTGGTAGCCATCTGTCTTGCGGTCACCAGCATATCCGTATATCCTTTTAACTCTCCGCCGACAATGGTTTTCATACCTGCCATAAAATCCTTGCCAATGTTTTTAGACTCCACAACAGTACCCTTTACCAGTCCCAATGCTTCAATTTCTGCACCCGGAATGTAATCAATATTTAGAAGCTTCATCTTCTTCTCCTCCTTCGATTTCCCTGATTCTTTCATCGGTTACGTAAATTACTGCTGCAAGTACAGCCACCGGTATTGCCAAAAAGAGAACCACGATTCCCACAGGAGGCATATCCTGCAAAAAACCCAGCGTATAAACAAGAATCTGAATAACAATAACAGCCGAAACCGCAATTCCGGCAGCTAAGGCTCCGGTCTTTTTGATTTTTCTAACCCGTTCCTGCTTTCCCTTTTCCATCCCAATCCCCCTTCCATACTTTCATCAGTTATAGACATTATAGCAAATATGTCTACTTTTGGGAAGAAATTTCACCTAATAACCACTCCGCAATATCATACACTCTAATTTTAAACACAAAAAAATGAAGACATCTGCCTTCATTTTTCACTAAATATAATGCCGGTGATCGGACTTGAACCGATACGATGTTGCCACCGCCAGATTTTGAGTCTGGTGCGTCTGCCAATTCCGCCACACCGGCGTAGGTCCGAGAAAACTCGGACAATGGATATATTATCACACTTTTTTTTAAAATGCAATACTAAACTTCATATGGATTTTTCATATTTTTTAAAATATCGAAACAATCGAAGGTTGCAAAGTAATCCTTCGGGGTTTCTGCCCGGCGAATCAGTTCAAATTCTCCGTTTTCTTTCAAGAGAATCTCTGCGGATTTCAGCTTTCCGTTATAGTTATATCCCATTGCAAAGCCATGAGCTCCGGTATCGTGAATTACCAGCAAGTCTCCCATATCAATCTTCGGCAGTTTTCTGTCGATGGCAAATTTATCATTATTTTCACAGAGGGAACCGGTTATATCATAGACATGGTCGCATGGTGCATCCTCTTTTCCCATTACCGTAATGTGATGATAAGCCCCGTACATTGCCGGACGCATCAGGTTCACAGCACAGGCATCCACACCGATGTACTCCTTGTGAGTATGTTTTTCATGGATGGCTTCTGTTACCAGACAGCCGTATGGTCCCATCATAAAACGTCCCATTTCCGTATAAATTGCCACATCTCCCATTCCAGCCGGAACCAGAACCTCTTCGTAGACTTTCCGCACTCCTTCGCCAATCACGCGGATATCATTTCCGTCTTCATCCGGTTTGTAAGGAATTCCCACGCCGCCGGAGAGATTGATAAAGCTCATTTTTACTCCTGTTTTCTCTTTGATTTCCACAACTGTTTCAAATAAGGTTTTGGCTAAGGTCGGATAATAGTCATTGGTTACCGTATTGCTTGCCAAAAATGCGTGGATTCCAAAACGTTTTGCACCCTTTTCCTTTAAAATACGATAGCCTTCAAAAAGCTGCTCTGTGGTAAAGCCGTATTTGGCATCCCCCGGATTATCCATGATACTGTTGCTGATTTTGAATACTCCGCCCGGATTGTAACGACAGCTGATGGTTTCCGGAATGTGTCCGATGGTCTGCTCCAAAAACTCAATATGGGTAAAATCATCCAAGTTGATGGTGGCACCAATCTTGTCCGCAAAAGCAAACTCCTCTGCCGGGGTATCGTTGGAGGAAAACATAATCTCCTCGCCGGAAAATCCCAGAGCATCCGCCATCATCAGCTCTGTCATGGAAGAGCAGTCGCAGCCGCAGCCGTACTCCTTTAAAATATTGATTAAGAATGGGTTTGGGGTTGCCTTTACTGCAAAGTATTCACGAAATCCTTTATTCCATGCAAAAGCCTCCTGTACTGCCTTTGCATTTTCACGGATTCCCTTTTCATCATATAAATGAAACGGTGTAGGATATTCTTTTATAATCTCATCCAATTTTTCCTTTGTCACAAATGGTTTCTTACTCATGCTTTCTTTCCTCCTGTTAATTCTATCAATTTTATTTCATTTTTCAGATAATCCTTAAAGACCCGTACCAGATTCTTCTGCCCGGAATAAAGACAGTTGCTGTCTGCTCCGTTTCCCAGTTCTCCCGTCAGCACATAACAGGAATCCGTAATCACACCAATCTGATGGGGCTCGCTTTCCCG
>USPJ01000215.1 GCA_900556645.1 uncultured Lachnospiraceae bacterium | reverse complement strand
GAAGGATGTTGAAGAAGCACAGCAGAAGATTGTTGGTGTTATTCGTAAATTAGAGGATTCCGCGGAGATTGTTATTTCCAGAGGCGGAGGTGACGAGATCATTGTCTAATCTTTATAAACAGCGTTTTGTCCAAACGGGAGAACAGACTGCCAGAGTTATCAATTCCAATCAGATGGTGGCGGAGAAAATTGAAGAGCTGGCAAAAAAGATGCGTCGTCAGGCAGACAGAGAACAGAACTTTACCGAAGGTTTTTCCGAAGGTCTGCAGGCGGAGCAGGTGGAGGAAATTCTTCAGGAGCCGGAAGTGGATTATGTTGCAGAAGCAAAGGCAGAGGCTGAGCAGATTTTAGCTCAGGCAAAGGCAGAAGCGGATGCAATACTGATTGAGGCTGAGAATCAGAAGCAGACCGTGCTGGAGATAGCCAAGGAAGAAGGAAAACAGCGAGGTTATCAGGAAGGACAGGCAAAGGCAGAGGCTGAGAGTATTCAGGCGAAAAAAAAGTTTGACGAGATGGAAGCTGCGTTGCAGCAACAGTATCGGGAACAGCTGGAGCGTATGGAACCGGAACTGGTGGAAGTCATTGCACGGGTATTTGAAAAGGTTTTCCATATTCAATTTGGAGATAAGACAGAGATATTGCTGGCACTTGTTTCCGATGCCATTATGGAGATTGAAGGCAGTAAAGAATTTCGTATCCGTGTGTCCAATGTAAATTTTGAATTTATGGACAGCCATAAAGTTGAGATAGAGGAACGGGTGGGAAATGACGTTTCTTTAGAGATTATTGCGGATTCTCTTTTGGAAGAGAATCAATGTACCATAGAGACTGATTCGGGAATGTTCGATTGCAGTCTGGGAGTACAGTTGGAGAATCTGATTAAGGATTTAAAGAGTTTGAGTATAGATTAGGTGAGATACGTGGCATACAAAGCAGAAAAATATTTGCAGTTGGCAGAAAAAACATATTTTAACCGGCTTGGCAAGGTGGTAAAGATTGTAGGACTTACCATAGAGTCCGTGGGACCGGATGCCAAAATTAACGATTTGTGCCGTATCATCATTGATAAGACAAAGGGAATATCCGTCATGGCAGAAGTAGTGGGCTTTCGGGATAAACGGCTCCTGCTGATGCCTTTTGACAATATTGAAGGCTTGGGAGTTGGATGTATCGTAGAAAATACGGGACATCCATTATCTGTTTTGGTGGGAGATGGATTGCTGGGACACACGTTGGACGGAATCGGCAGACCAACCGATGTGGAGAGCTTGGAGCTGGATGAGGAGTATCCGGTGGAGGCGACACCGCCGGACCCTATGGCAAGAGAGATTATCAATACTGTGTTGCCTCTGGGCGTAAAAGCGGTGGACGGACTGATTACCGTGGGAAAGGGACAGCGTATCGGAATCTTTGCAGGCTCCGGTGTGGGAAAAAGTACTCTGATGGGTATGTTTGCAAGAAACACCCGGGCAGATATCAATGTCATTGCACTGATTGGTGAGCGTGGACGAGAAGTGCGGGAGTTCGTAGAGAGAGATTTGGGAGAGGAAGGTATGAAGCGTTCCGTGGTAGTAATAGCTACCTCGGATAAACCGGCATTAATCCGTAACAAGGCAGCGAAAACCGCCACAGCTATTGCGGAGTATTTCAGAGACCAGGGGAAGGATGTCTTATTGATGATGGATTCCCTGACCCGTTTTTCTATGGCACAGAGAGAAATCGGACTTGCTTCCGGGGAACCTCCGGTAACCAGAGGATATCCGCCCAGCGTATATTCGGAGATGCCGAAGCTGTTAGAGCGGGCAGGAAACTCGGATGTAGGCTCCATTACAGGATTGTATACCGTATTGGTGGATGGTGATGATTTTAACGAGCCTATTACCGATACCGCCAGAAGTATTCTGGATGGGCATATCATGTTGAATCGGAAACTGGCACATAAGAACCACTATCCTGCCATTGATGTGATGCAGAGTATCTCCCGTGTTATGAGTGCCATTGTGGACGAAGAACATAAGGAGGCATCCGGCAGGCTGAAAAATGTGCTGGCAACCTATACGGAGGCTGAGGATTTAATCAATATCGGAGCATACAAAAAGGGCTCCAATCCGGAAATTGATTATGCAATCAAAAAAATCAATGCAGTTAATGAATATTTGATGCAGCGAACAGATGAAAAGTTTGATTTTGAAGAGGAATTGGAACTGTTAAAGAATTTATTCCAAGATTAGGAGGCTGTTAAATGGCAAAGTTTATCTATAAGATGCAGAACATCCTTGATTTAAAGCAAAAAGTGGAGAATCAGCAAAAAATAGAATATGGACTTGCCAATACAAAGCTGCGAGAAGAAGAGGAAAAGCTGCGGGAGCTTCTGGTTCGTCAGGCGGGCTATGAAAGCCGTGCCAGAGAGCTGGTAAAAGGAAAGATAGACATTCACGAAATCAGAACCTGCAAGCAGGCCATTGAAGCAATGAAATCTGCGGTCCGCACCCAGATGATTCAGGTGCATGTGGCAGAGAAAAATGTAGAGCTGGCAAGAAACCGGCTGAATCAGGTGATGATGGAACGGAAAACCTATGAAAAGCTGCGGGAGAAAGCTTTTGAAGAATTTAAACAGGAGATTGCTTACGAGGAAAATCGGGAGATTGACCAGTTGGTAAGTTATAATTTTCACAAAGAGTAAAGAGGTGACAATATGGCAGACGATAATATAACACAGGATGGAAAACTGGATAAAAAGGCAGCGAAGAAAGCGGAAAAAGCACGGAAAAAAGAAGAGAAAAAGAACCGTAAGCTGGCAAAAAAAGAAGCAAAGAATCAGTTGGACGGAGACTATCAGGAAGAAGAAAGCACCGGCAGTAAGATAGCTGTATTTTTGGTAACCCTGATTATCATTGCCATCTGGGTGGCAATTCTGGGAGTGCTGATTCATTTTGATGTAGGTGGATTCGGTTCTACGGTCATGCAGCCGATTTTAAAAGATGTACCGTACATCAATAAGATTTTGCCAAAGACAGAGGAGGAAGAGAATAAAGATTCCGACAAATATCCGTACAAAAACTTAGATGAGGCAATCGCCTATATTAAAGAGTTGGAAAAAGAACTGGCAGACGCAAAAGACAGCAATTCCGAAAACGATGCCTATGTGGCAGATTTGGAATCTCAGGCGGCACAGTGGCAGGAATACAAGGCAAACGAAGCAAAATATGAAGAAGAAAAAGCAAAATTTTATGAAGAGGTTGTTTTTTCCGACCAAGCACCCGATATAAATGAATATAAGAAATATTATGAAAGTATTGACCCTGAAAATGCAGAAGCCCTGTACAAGCAGGTGGTGGAG
>USPJ01000214.1 GCA_900556645.1 uncultured Lachnospiraceae bacterium | reverse complement strand
CATATATTATACGTCTGTAAAAGAATAGAAACAGATCTTAAAGAGAGATGCAGAAAAGCTGTACAAATAAGAAATAATGGGAATTTGAGAGAAAAAGAGAGAAAAACCCGGCAGGAAAATAAGGTTTCCCGCCGGGTTCTGCAATCGTTTCAAAGTCTGTGATTCTTACTCTTCGGTGGAATTTTCTTCCATCTCGTTGAACTGCTCGGTATCCATCAGCTCGTCGAATGCGTCTGCTGCAATTTCGTACTCTTCATCGGAATCGATGTTGTCGAGGTTCGGCTGGCCGTTTTCTTCGTAGTAACGATACAGATAAACTTCGCCGTCTTCGTTCTCGCCGTTTTCATCGAGCGGCAGAAGAGCGATGTACTCTTTCTGGTTCGGAGCTGGGAAAATGGTCAGTACGGCACATTTTACTTCGGTATCGTCGTCCAGTGTCAGGGTAACAGTCGGCTGATCCAGATCCTGGCAGTCGCTGCCGCAGTCTGCGCTGTTGAATAATTCTTCACTCATTTGTATTACCTTCCTTTTTCGTGTTCAAGTCTTATCAGGTTCTTGTCTGCCATTCTAACAGATAATAGAAAAAAACACAATGGCTGTGCCGGGAAAGCAGAAAAAATGCGGCTGATACAGGAAAATACGGAAAAGATACAATAAATAAGAACGAAAAAATGAAAAATTAGTCGTATTTTCTATTGACTGTTTTCGGGTACAGTTTTATACTATCACTATTGAATCTAAATATACAGGCAGCTGAACAAACTTATCCTCAACTGCCGGGGAGGCAAAAAATGGATATCAGATTTGAAAAAAGAGAACATTTACAGGAAAAACCGGATCAGAAAAATCTGGGATTTGGAAAATACATGACAGATTACATGTTTGTGATGGATTGGACAAAGGATGAGGGTTGGAAGGATGCCAGAATCGTGCCTTATGAGCCGATTACTCTGGACCCGGCATGTGTAACCCTGCACTATGCACAGGAGACCTTTGAAGGAATGAAAGCTTACCGCACAGCAGAGGGTAAGATTCAGTTGTTCCGTCCGGAGATGAACGCAAAACGTATGATTAATTCCAACGCAAGACTTTGTATGCCGGAATTCCCGGTGGATATGTTTGTGGAGGCAGTAAAGGCATTGGTAAAGGTGGAAGAAGACTGGGTTCCGTCTGAGCCGGAGACTTCCCTTTATATCAGACCATTTATGTTTGCCACAGAAAATGCATTGGGCGTACATATGGCAAGTGCATATAAATTTATGATTATCTGCTGTCCAGTTGGTGCATATTACGCAGAGGGAATCAATCCGGTTAAGATTCTGGTAGAAGATGAACTGGTTCGTGCCGTAAAAGGTGGTACCGGATTTACCAAATGTGGCGGTAACTATGCAGGTTCTATTTTGGGACAGGTAAAAGCAGAGAAAATGGGATATTCACAGGTTCTGTGGTTGGACGGTGAGCAGCGGAAATATGTAGAAGAAGTGGGAACCATGAATATTATGTTTAAAATTGCAGGAGAAATCTATACAGCACCGATTGAAGGAACCGTACTTCCGGGTGTTACCAGAGATTCCATGATTCATATTTTGAGAGATTGGGGCTACAAGGTAAATGAGACCAGATTATCCATAGATGATTTGATGAAAGCAGGTCATGACGGAACCTTAGAAGAGGTTTTCGGAACCGGAACAGCAGCAGTTGTATCACCGGTAGGCGAGCTTCGTTATAAAGATGATGTAGTTACTATCAATGATTTTAAGATTGGTGAGCTGACTCAGAAACTCTATGATACCCTGACAGGAATCCAATGGGGCAAGCTGGAGGATAAATACAACTGGACTGTTGAAGTAAAATAAGAGAAAAAAGGAACCAAATCCTGACTTCGTGCATAGATTAGAAGGAAGAAAAACATGAGGTTTTCTATGGCAAAAAACAGATTAAGAGCCATGCAGACCGATGGCACGGACAAAGGAAGACTCCAAGTCAATGTAACGGGATTTCGAAGACACAGACCCATTCCCAATGCACGGATTCAGGTCTATTTTACAGGAGATCCGGAATCTCAGATAGAAGAATTAAGTACCAATGAGTCGGGTCAAACGGAACAGATAGAGGTGGCAACGCCTCCGTTGGAATACAGTATGGAACCTTCGGAGCAGCAGCCATATGCAGAGTATACTGTACAGGTAACGGCACCGGGATATCATTCCATCAATGTATCGGGAATTCAGATTTTTTCCGATGAGACGGCAATCCAAGATATTGAACTGGAACCTATTGAAGAAGAAAAGCGGGAAGACCGTATTGTAATTCCGGCAAATACTCTTTTTGGAGATTTTCCGCCAAAGATTGCAGAAGCCGAGATTAAACCGGTGGCGGAGTCGGGAGAAATTGTACTTAGCAGGGTAGTAATACCGGAATATGTGATTGTACATGATGGTGTGCCTACCGACAACACGGCGGCGAACTACTATGTGAAATACAGAGATTATATTAAAAATGTGGCATCCAGTGAAATCTATGCGACCTGGCCGGATGCTGCAATTCGTGCAAATGTACTTGCCATTATGTCATTTACACTGAACCGTGTTTATACGGAGTGGTATCGTGGCAAAGGGTATGATTTTACCATTACATCATCAACGGCATACGATCAAAAATGGTCGTATGGACGTACCATCTTTGAATCGATTTCACAAGTGGTCGATGAAATGTATACCAATTATCTGGCACGACCAAATGTCAAGCAACCAATTTTGACGCAATACTGTGATGGGGAACGGGTGTCTTGTCCGAATTGGTTGAGTCAGTGGGGAAGTAAATTCTTAGGGGATCAGGGATACAGTACCATTGAGATTCTTCGTTACTATTATGGAAATAATATGTATATCAATACCTCTGAGCAGGTATCCGGTGTTCCAGCATCATGGCCGAGAGTGGATTTGCAGGTGGGCTCCAGAGGAAACAGTGTCAGAATTATACAGGAGCAGCTCAATACCATTGCTAATAATTATCCGGCGATTCCGAAAATTGCCGTGGATGGTATTTATGGTCCGGCAACCAAAGCTGCGGTGGAGAAATTCCAATCCATCTTCTATCTGCCGGTTAGCGGGATTGTGGATTATCCCACATGGTATCGGATTTCAGACATTTATGTGGCTGTAACCAGAATGGCAGAGTTATATCAATAGTATATAAGTATATGAGGAAAATACCGTTTTACGGTGGGAAACCACTGCAAGCGGTATTTTTGTGATACACTGCCGTATGGGATTATGGTACAATAGAAAAAAATCAAGGAATGATAGGAAGAAACTATGCCTAATTATAAAATGATATTACAGTACGACGGAACCAGATACAAAGGCTG
>USPJ01000213.1 GCA_900556645.1 uncultured Lachnospiraceae bacterium | reverse complement strand
TTTAATTCCTTTTGGTCTTTTCCCTGTAAAAATACGGAAATCATATTTGCCACCGGAGGATATGACATAAGCTTGCGGTAGGCTATTTCCTCCTGATAAAACTCCTCATAGTCCTGATGACTTGCAGCTTTTATACTATAATTATCCGGGGAATATGTCTGAATAACCACATCTCCTAAGCTTACTCCTCTTCCGGCTCTTCCTGCCGCCTGAGTAAGAAGCTGAAAGGTTCTCTCTGCCCCGTGGAAATCATTCCGGTACAGTGACATATCTGCCGCCAGAACTCCCACCAAGGTCACATTTGGAAAATCATGTCCCTTGACAATCATCTGGGTTCCCACAAGAATGTCCGCCTCCTGATTGGCAAAGGCAGATAAAATTTCTTCGTAGCTGTCCTTGTTCCGGGTGGTGTCCGTGTCCATCCGAAGGGTTCTTGCCTTTGGAAACCTCTTTTTTACAATCTCCTCAATTTTCTGGGTTCCCGCTTTAAACCCGCTGATATATTTGGAACCGCAGGAAGGACATACCTTTGGCTCCGGCTCCTCATAACCGCAATAGTGACATACCATCCTGCCTCCGGTGTGCTGACTGAGGGACACATCACAATGAGGACATTTTATCACATGACCGCAGGCTCTGCAGGAAACAAATCCCGCCAGACCTCTGCGATTGATAAATAACATGGTCTGTTGCTTTTTTTCTAACCGTTCTTCCATCAGCTCCTGTAACTTTCTGCTAAGTATGGAACGGTTCCCCTCTTTTAATTCTTCCCTCAAATCTACGGTATAACATTCTGCCAAAGGCTTTTGCTGTACCCGTTTTTGCAAACGCAACAGCACATATTCCCCATTCTTGGCTTTGTAATAGCTTTCAATGGATGGGGTTGCCGACCCCAACACCACCGAGGCCTGTGCCATCTTTGCCCGCTGTATGGCTGTCTCTCTGGCATGGTAGCGAGGCACCTGCTCGCTTTTGTAAGCCGCCTCATGCTCCTCGTCTATAATAATAAGTCCTAAATTTGAAAATGGCGTGAACAGTGCAGAACGGGGACCTATCATCACATCAATCTCTCCCTTTTTTGCCCGCTCAAACTGGTCAAACCGCTCTCCTGCGGACAGTCGGGAATTCATAATGGATACCCGGTCTCCGAAACGGTTATAAAACCGCATAACCGTCTGATAAGTCAGGGCAATTTCCGGTATCAGCACAATGGCCTGCCGTCCCTGCCCGATTACCCGGGAAATCAGCTCCATATAAACCTCGGTTTTTCCGCTTCCGGTTACACCGTGCAGCAGATAGGTCTGATAAATTCCCTGTTCATAGTCCTGCCAAACACTTTGGACTGCTGCCCTTTGTTCCTCATTCAGGATTACCTCTGCCCGCTCCTGTTTCACCGCATGCACCGGATTCCGGTAATTCCGTTCCGAGCGTATCGTTGCAATCCCCTGCTGGCACAATGCTTTTATTACTGTGGTGGATACCTCCAGTTTTTTGGTAATCACTTCTTTTGGCAGTTCCCGATATTCTATCAACGCCTCCAGAAGCCTTTCTCTGGCAACACTGTTTTTTCGGTTACACTCTTCAAATCTCTGTCTGGCTTCTTCCGGCTCCAACGCCAGACAAACGGTTTCTTTTTTGCGTTCATTTTCCTTTTGTTTGATAGGGATTACCGTCTTTAACGCATGGTTCATGGTTCCGCCGTAATTACGTCTCATCCATGCCGCCAATGCTATCATCTGGGATTCCACGGCAATTCCCTTTTCCTGTATCCCGGAGATTTCTTTCAATTTTGTCACATCATACTTGGGTTCTTCCGTAATGTCTACCACATACCCTGTGATTTTGCGGTTTCCGTTTCCGAAAGGAATTTCCACCGGCATACCAATGCACAACGTCTGCTCCAGTTCCTCCGGCACAATATATTGAAAGGTTCTATCCAGTTTTTCGTGTGAAATATCTATGATGATATCCGCATACAATGCCATTCCATCCCTAGCCTTTCAGTTCTTCTAAAACCTCTGCAATCAGTACCCGTTCATCCATCGGGTATTTCTTTCCTTTGATTTCCTGATAGTCCTCATGACCCTTTCCCGCCAGTACAATCACATCTCCCGGCTGTCCATGTTCTATGGCATAACGGATTGCCTCCTTGCGGTCTGCTATCTCCACATATTTTCCGTCAGTCTTTGCCATACCCTGCTTGATGTCATCTATAATTGCCTGAGGTTCCTCAAATCTCGGATTATCGGAAGTAATAATGGTCAAATCCGCCAGTTTTCCCGATACCTCGCCCATCTCATAACGGCGAAGCTTAGAACGGTTTCCGCCGCATCCGAAGAGACATACCAGACGCTTCGGCTGATATTCCTTTAAGGTAGTCAGAAGGCTCTCCAAACTCATGGCATTGTGGGCATAGTCAATCATCAGGGTAAATTCGTCGGACACCTTAATCATTTCGATTCTGCCCTTGGTCTTTGCCTCTTTTAACGCCTTCTTCATATTCTCTTGTGTCACCTGAAAATGACGGCAGATGGCTATGGCGGTCAGCGAGTTATAGACGCTGAATTTTCCCGGTACATCTATCTCCACATCACAGTTCACCAATCCCTTTACGGTATAGGCAACTCCCAGATATCCCGGACGTTTTACCAATTCCACATTGGTAGCCCGCAAATCTGCCTGCTCGCTGAATCCAAAGGTTTCCACTTCACAGGTATGCCCCTTTAAAACCTCCTGCACATGCTTATCGTCCGCATTGACAATTCCTGTCTTACATTGACGAAAAAGCATTCCTTTACATTCCATGTATTCCTCAAAGGAGGCATGCTCATTTGGTCCGATATGATCCGGCTCTATATTGGTAAAAATACCCAGTTCAAACTGGAAGCCTGCTACTCTGTGCATCATCAGACCCTGTGACGAAACCTCCATGACACAGCAGTCACAGCCTGCATCCAGCATTTTGCGGAAATAGTTCTGAATAATATAGGATTCCGGTGTGGTATTGCTGGCTGGAATTGTCTCCTCACCGATGATGCCTTCAATAGTTCCGATGAGTCCCACCTTATATCCTGCCGCCTCCAAAATGGATTTTACCATGTAGGTGGTGGTGGTTTTTCCCTTTGTTCCGGTGATTCCGATGACCTTCAATGTCTCTGCCGGATAATCAAAAAATGCTGCCGAAAGCATTGCCAGTGCATAACGGGTGTCTGCCACCTTAATGACCGTCACCCCCTCTGGTGCCTTTACTTCCTCCTGTACCACCACAACCGAAACTCCCTTGGCTGCAACCTCTTCTATAAACTCATGTCCGTCTACTACCGTTCCTTTGATACAGACAAACAAATCATCCTTTGCCGCTTTTCTGGAAT
>USPJ01000212.1 GCA_900556645.1 uncultured Lachnospiraceae bacterium | reverse complement strand
TCTCAGTTTGAGGAAGTAGGAGCCTAGAAAGTAAAGTGTGAAATTTCAATGGGAATTTCACACTTTTTTCTTTGCTTTTTTTCTATGAATATGATATGATAGTTTTTGCTATAAAAAGCAGGCATCTATAGTCTAATGGATAGAACGCCGGACTCCGATTCCGGTAATGTGGGTTCGACTCCCGCTAGATGCATTTTGGGTAATGAATTATGAGACCTATCTATTAGGAGGATTTATGAATACAGAGGATTTTAAGAAAAAGTTTCAGAATGTGGACAAAGAGTCCATTGTGGAATTTTGTAAAAAGAATAGCAAGGCACTGATTGGAGCGGCGGCAGTATTGGTTTTTGCCATCATACTGATTGTGGTAGGAGTACACAACGGTTCTTCGGATAATCGGACAGGTTTTTCAAAATCAGACGAATATGAGGTGGATAAGAACGAAGAGATTGTAAAGCTGATGAAGGATTATTATACCAGCTATGCAGCAGGCGATGTGGAAACCATGAAGAAGACGGTAACGCCGATTTCCGAATTTGAGCAGAGCTACATTGTAATGTTCAGCCAGTACGTTGAGAGTTATCAGGATATCAAATGCTATGTGATGGATGGTATGGATAAGAATTCTTACATTGTTTCCGTTACAAGCAATATGAAGTTCCCGAACATTGAGACAATGGTTCCTTCTCTGGAAACCTTCTATCTGAGAACCAATGATGACGGTAAGCTTTATATTGATAATCTGTATAGCACCTTTAACTATGTGGCAACAAATGAAAAAGAAGTGGATGCCAGCGTATCCGATTATATTAAGGAATATGAGAAACAGGATGATTTCATAAAGCTGGCAGAGGAGATAGAAAAGAAGAGTCAGGAGGCACTGGCAGCCGACCCGACACTTTCCGAATATATCAATTCTCTGAACAATACAGTAATTCCGCAGTGGCTGAGTGCTTACAAAGCAGAACAGCAGGCAAAAGCAGAGGCAGAGGCAGCGGCTAAAGCAGCAGAGGAAGAAGCAGCAAGACAGCAGGCAGAAGCGGAAGCGGCTGCAAAGGCAGCAGAAGAGCAGGCAGCACAGGAGGCGGCCCAGCAACAGGCAGCACTGCAAAATGCAGAGACGGTATATACCACAACCAAAACGAATATGAGAGATGCAGCAAGTACCTCCGGAAATATTCTGGCAACAGTAGAGTTTGGCACACAGTTAAGCAGAACCGGAGTGCAGGATGATTGGAGTATTGTAATTTACAATGGAACCACCGGTTATATCAAGAGCGAGTATCTTTCTACGGAGGTGCCACAGCAGGATGTAAGTACAGCCGTATATTCCGAAGGTCAGACGGTAACCTTTAACACCACAGCCAATATTCGCTCATCCATGAGTGAGACTTCCAGCAAGGTAACCGTAGCGGCGGCAGGCGATAAAGCTACCGTGGTAATGTGTTATGCGGAAGGCTGGACCAAGGTAAATTATAAGAACAAGACAGGTTATGTAAAGACAGAATTGCTACAGTAAAGAAAAATTGCGGAGACTTCGGTCTCCGTTTTTTTGGAAAGAAGATTATGGAACAGGAAAGTATTAGAATTAACAAATTTTTAAGTGAGGCAGGTATCTGCTCCAGGAGAGGTGCGGACCGTATGGTGGAGGATGGAAGAGTTACCATCAACGGAACCGTTGCACAGTTAGGAGACAGAATCCAGCCGGGGCAGAAGGTATGTGTGGACGGAAAGCCTGTCAGCAGAGAGGATGAAAGGATTCTGCTGGCGTATCATAAGCCAAAGGGAATTGTATGTACCTCCGCTAAAAAGGAAAAAAATAATATTATCGATTATCTCAATTATCCAAAACGAATCTATCCCATCGGAAGATTGGACAAAGATTCGGAGGGCTTGCTCCTGCTGACAAATGATGGAGAGCTTGCCAATGAGATTATGAAGGCCAGAAACTATCATGAGAAGGAATACGAGGTAACGGTAAGCCGTCCCGTAACGGAGACCTTTCTTCGGGGCATGGCAGGAGGTGTACCGATACTGGACACCATGACCAGAAAGTGTCAGGTGGAGCAGACAGGAAAGAGAAGCTTCCGTATTGTTCTGACTCAGGGACTAAACCGTCAGATTCGCCGAATGTGTGAATATTTTGGTTATCGTGTAACCAAATTGGTGCGGGTACGGATTATGAATATTTATCTGGGAGACCTTCCGGTGGGAAAATACCGGGAACTTACGGAAAAAGAGTGGGCGGAGTTATCGGCAGCCTTGAAAAAAGATGAGGAAAAATAGGAGATTCTTGTATGGAAGTCAAAGAAAAAATTGACCAGCTAAAGAAAACCATAGAATACCATATTGACAGATATTACAATCAGGATGACCCTGAGATTACCGATTATGAGTATGACCAGTTGATGCAGGAACTGAAAAAATTAGAAGCAGAAAACCCGGAACTTGTAACACCGGATTCTCCTACACAGCGGGTAGGAGGCAGTGCCAAGCGAGAGGCCGGGGTACTGGTGGAACACAATGTGCCGATGTTGAGCCTGCAGGATGTTTTTGATAAAGCAGATGTGTACCGCTTTGTGGAAGAAATGCAAAAGCATCTGCAGGAGCCGGAATTTGTAGTGGAATACAAGATTGACGGGCTTTCCATGAGTCTGCGGTATGAGAACGGTCTTTTGAAATTGGCGGAAACACGAGGTGACGGAATCCAATTTGGAGAGGATGTTACCGTCAATGCAAGAGTGATTAAGGATATCAAAAAGAAATTAAAGGATACACCGGAGTATCTGGAGGTGCGGGGCGAGGTCTATATGACCAATGAAGCCTTTGAAAAGGTCAACGAAAAGCAGGAGCTTCTGGGCAAAAAACAATTTGCAAATCCGAGAAACTGTGCTGCCGGAACCCTGAGACAGTTGGACAGCAGTATTACCAAAGAACGGGATTTATCCATGTTCATTTTTAATATTCAGGACAGCAGGGGGATTTCCTTTGAAACCCATACGGAAGGATATGAGTATTTGAAAAAGCAGGGAATGAAGGTCATTGAGTCCTATACGGTTTGCAAAACTGCGGATGAGGTATGGAAAGCCATCCAACAAATCGGAGAGAACCGAGGAAATCTTGCCTATGATATTGACGGAGCGGTGGTAAAGCTGAACCGTCTGTCAGACCGGGAAAAACTGGGAGCCACCTCCAAGGTGCCAAGATGGGCAGTGGCATATAAATATCCACCGGAGGAAAAGGAAACAAAACTTTTGGACATTGAGTTGTCGGTGGGAAGAACAGGGCGTATTACCCCTACGGCGGTGTTTGAGCCGGTGCGGCTTTGCGGAACCAGCGTTTCCAGAGCAACACTCCACAATCAGGATTTTATTGATGAACTGGATATCGGAATCGGAGATACCATTGTGGTAT
>USPJ01000211.1 GCA_900556645.1 uncultured Lachnospiraceae bacterium | reverse complement strand
TTCCCGATTTTCCAGAATGTTTGACACAAGGTGAAGATATGCAAGAGGCTTATGAGATGGCAGTCGATGCACTAGGTTTGTGTATCTCTGATATGGAAAAAGAACAACTCCCGCTTCCTTCTGCCTCTGCTCCGTCTTCAATCGTAGTGGATTCTGATTCTGTCTTATTAATTGTAGAATTTGATATGGCAGCGTATAAACGTAAACATAGTTCAAGAGCTGTAAAGAAAACCTTGAGCATACCAGAATGGCTAAACGAAGAAGCTGTAGCACTTGGTATTAATTTCTCACAGGTCTTACAGGATGCTCTTATTCAAAAAGTCGGAAAATAATTAGAAAAAGGGGAAAGGATTTATCATGAACAGAGAAAACGAAAGAGAATCCCAAAAAGGAAAAAGACATATTACCCCCCTTACGGTTAGTCTGATTGCCATAGCAGTCATTATGGTAGCAGCAGCCTGCATAGTGGTTAGCATTTGCCGCAAAGATGAGCCAAAAATCACAAATACATTTATAGATTCAAAACTAGAAACTGCCAGCGAACTGGTATCTGCAAAAATGATTTATAATGGACTGATAGAGTACTCAGACAATAAGATTCCTTATATCAACGAAGAGGCATTTTCTATGATATACCGGGCAGAGGTGACGGCAGGAATAGAAATGTCCGAAGTGGACGTGGAGGTTAAGCGGTCAGAGGTCATCATAACCGTTCCAAAAACCAAGATAACGAATATCTCTATTGATGAAGATTCTATCAAGTTCTATGATAAAAAGTTTGCTTTATTCAAAGGAGATTCCAAAGAGGATGTAATTAAGGCTATGCAACAGGCAAAAACGGATGTGGAAGAAAACGGAAACGTGGAAGAATTGTTGACGCAAGCGGAAAAGCAAACGGATGTGATTTTAAAATCTTTGTTTGAAGACAGCATCGGAGATAGAGAATTGGTTATCAAACACAGGAATTAATAAGCTGAAGGGGAAAGGATATTTGAAAAAATCACGAGTAAAAATGGCAACAGCCATGTTTATTTTCGGAACCTTGGGACTTTTTGTGAGGCATATTTCCTTGGATTCCGGAGAGTTGGCATTGTATCGTGCTATATTGGCGGTAGGACTTATCGGTATATGGCTGATTATTACAAAAAATAAAATTTCCATTTTGCAAATAAAGAGGGAACTGCCTCTTTTATTTGTGTCCGGTGCAGCCATGGGAATCAACTGGATTCTGCTATTTCAGTCCTATAAATATACAACGGTTTCCATGGCAACTCTCAGCTATTATTTTGCCCCGGTGCTAGTAACTTTGATTTGTCCACTTTTTTTCCATGAGAAGACAACGGTGGGGCAGAAACTGTGTTTCCTTATGTCTACCATAGGTTTGGTATTGATTATAGGAACCGGAGGAATCAGTGGCAACAGGCAGAATATAATAGGGATTCTATTTGGGCTGGGAGCAGCAGTTTTTTATGCAACAGTGATTGTGCTGAATAAATTCATCAAAAATGTTACAGGACTTCATCGAACTTTTCTCCAATTCATAGCGGCAATGGTAGTGTTGTTGCCCTATGTTTTAATCACATCGGGAATCCATGTAACGGCACTTGATGGAAAAGGCTGGGTCAATCTGCTTTTGGTAGGATTGATACATACAGGAATTACCTATTGTCTGTATTTTTCTGCTCTAAAGGATTTGCCGGGGCAGGAGACAGCAATTTTGAGTTATATTGACCCGTTGGTGGCGGTGGCAGTATCAGTTTTCATCTTAGGAGAACACATGAGTTTTGGGCAGGCAGCAGGCGGAGCCTTGATATTAGGATTTACATTATGGAATGAATGGAAGGAGAACAGCAATGATATCGTTAGAGAGTGATTACATACAGGGTGCACATGAAAAGATTTTACAACGGTTGATGGAGACAAATATGGAACCGTTACCGGGATATGGAAGTGACAAGTATTGTGAGCAGGCAAAAGAAAAAATAAAAAAAGCCTGTGAATGCCCTCAGGCAGATATTTATTTTCTGGTGGGAGGTACACAGACCAATGCCACGGTTATTGACGCCGTACTCCAAAAGTACGAGGGTGTTGTGGCGGCGGGGACCGGACATGTAAGCTGTCATGAAGCGGGAGCCATTGAATTTACCGGACATAAGGTATTGGAGATACCCCAAGAGCTTGGAAAAATCAATGCACAGGTGTTGGAACAATACTTAAACCGATTCTTTGCAGATGAAAATCACGAGCATATGGTATTTCCGGGAATGGTATATCTGTCCCATCCTACGGAATACGGTACATTGTATACAAAACAGGAGTTGGAGGATATTTCTGGGGTGTGCAATCGATATCAAATTCCGCTGTATTTAGATGGAGCCCGTCTGGGATACGGTCTGATGAGTAAGGATACGGATGTAGCTTTGCCGGATATTGCCCGATATTGCGATGTCTTTTACATTGGAGGAACCAAGGTCGGGGCACTCTGTGGAGAGGCAGTGGTTTTTACAAAAAGCAATACGCCGAAGCATTTTATGACCCTTGTAAAACAGCATGGAGCTTTATTGGCAAAGGGAAGATTGCTGGGAATACAATTTGACACACTGTTTACCGATGATTTGTATTTTCAGATTAGCAGACATGCCATCGATATGGCAGAAGTGTTAAAGGACATTCTTGTGAAAAAAGGCTATACGTTTTATTTGAAGTCTCCTACCAACCAACAGTTTGTGGTGTTGGAAAATGAAAAAATGAATCAGTTGAAGGAAAAGGTTGAGTTCAGCTTTTGGGAAAAAGCAGATGAAAACCACACCGTTGTAAGATTTGCCACTAGTTGGGCAACTACGAGAGAAGATATGGAACAATTGCAGGAATATCTGTGATGTTTTTTAAAAGCTTATATGTTAAATACTCCCCCAAACTGCCGTTATTTTGGGGGAGTTGATGAAATTTTGTCGGTACGGTAGGCGTTTAATGCATGGGTGACATTCCCGTGGATTAGAAGTCCCAGACGGTCAATAATCAACTGTGGGTTTTCCTTCATGCCGTCTTTAATCCAGTCTAACATCAATCCTACAAAGGCATATTTATAAAAATTTGCAATAAATTGTTTGTCTTCTTCCCGAACATTCATATTTTCGGCTTTTTCCTCTACTACACCAATCAACAAATTATAGGTCAGCTTATACAGATAGATTTCCACCTGTTCTCGGCTGACGGAATGGTAGACATTCTGAATGAAGACCTTGTTAGCCAAAACTGCCTCAAAAATCTGTAGGAATCCCTGCTGCCAAGTATCGTAGGTTTTCTTCCCCTCCAGTGCTTTTCTAGCATCCTCTACACAGGACCATTCCACCAAATCATAGATATCCTTAAAATGATAATAAAAAGTATTTCTGTTTACACCACATCGTTCCACGA
>USPJ01000210.1 GCA_900556645.1 uncultured Lachnospiraceae bacterium | reverse complement strand
ATATAAAAGAAAAGGGAGTGGAACATATGCAGGAAAAAAGAGAATTTCCGGTTAAGGATGATATCACAAAATTGTCCAATGAATTAACGTATCGCAGATATATCATGAATAAGGATCAGATACGAAAGCTTTTTAAGGAGCTGACTCTGTCGGAATATATTGCGTTGCACAATATTTCTACAAACAATAAGACGTCAGATATTTATTCGGGCAGAACCTATCTAAAAGAGCTGGCAGACAAGATGCAGCTTACCATCAGACAGACCTCCAAAATGGTGGGGAATTTAAGAGACAGAGGACTTCTGTCATGGTCCCACGACGGAAACGGAAGTGAGGGAACCTATGTGACCATTACAGAAATGGGGCAAAAGCTTTTTGATGAACAGGAAGCTGTTCTGAAAAATTATTATGGACGGGTCATAGAGAAATACGGAAAAGAAAATTTGGTTTTGCTATTACAGTTAATGAAGCAGTTAGAAACAGTTATGAGCAGTGAGATGGAAGGGGTGGAGATGCAGGATGATGATGAATTTAGCGAATGAGTATGCAAAAAAACAGGAAACGGTCTGCCGGGTAAATGACGGTATTGCACCACGGCTTTATGAGGAATACGGAGTCAATCAGGGATTACGTGATGAAAAAGGAAACGGTGTACTGACCGGACTGACTAATATTTCCAAGATTATTTCCTCCAAGAATGTAAACGGAAAAAAAGTACCTTGTGACGGAGAACTGTGGTATCGGGGATACCGGGTGGAAGAGTTAATCAATAGTTTAGGAAACAATGAGATGGGCTTTGAAAAAGTAGCTTATTTGCTGTTGATGGGAGAATTGCCATCGGAAAAAGAACAGCAGGAATTTACACAGTTGATTGGCCAGTGCCGTACCTTGCCTACAAATTTTACCAGAGATGTCATTATGAAGGCACCGACGGAAGATATCATGAATTCTATGACAAGAAGTATCCTGACGCTGGCTTCTTATGACAAGAATGCAAAAGACAGCAGCGTCAGCAATTCCCTGAGACAATGTATACAGTTAATCAGTGAGTTCCCGTTATTAGCGGTATACGCCTACAATGCGTATAACTATTATGAAAAAGACGGAAGTATGTTTATTCATCATCCCGACCCAAACCTTTCCACAGCGGAAAATCTGTTGATGATGATGCGGCAGGATAAGAAATTTACCCCAGTGGAGGCGAAGGTGTTGGATACAGCTCTGATTTTACATATGGAGCACGGAGGCGGTAACAATTCTACCTTTACCACCAGAGTAGTGACCTCCTCCGGTTCCGATACCTATTCCACAATCGCCGCGGCCATGTCCTCCCTGAAGGGTCCAAAGCACGGCGGAGCAAATATAAAAGTCATGGAGATGATGAAAGACATTAAGGAACATATCCATGATGTGGAAGATAAGGAAGAGATAGGGGCTTACCTGTCAAAAATTTTAGAGGGGGAGACCTTCGACAGAAAAGGCTTGATTTACGGTATGGGGCATGCCGTATATACGCTGTCCGACCCAAGAGAAAGAGTTTTTAAAGGCTATGTGGAAAAGCTGGCAATAGAAAAGAATCGGGAAAAAGATTTGTTGTTATACAATACCATAGAAGAGCTTGCACCGGAATTAATTGCAGAAAAGCGGCATATTCAAAAGGGAGTCAGCCCAAATGTGGACTTCTATAGTGGTTTTGTCTATGAAATGTTAGGAATCCCAATGGAGATGTATACCGCAATCTTTGGAGTGGCACGAATCGTAGGCTGGAGTGCCCATCGGATAGAGGAAATAATCACATCGGACAAAATCATTCGTCCGGCATATATGAGTGTTATGTCAAAGAAGGATTAATAAGAAAAATATCCGAATTAAGTTATAATAATTCTTCACCACGGATATCTAATAAATCGTTTGTCTCCATGACGGACATTTTCTTGTTGATACAAAAAATCAGTACGGAATCTCTGGAATTTTTCGGATATAAGCTGCCCTCCTTTGCGAGAGTAAGGGCTCTTTGAACTTCTTCATAGGATAAATGAAGGGCAAGACATAAAGCGATTACTTTATTGCGACCGGGATGTTTTGTTCCGTTTAAAATTTGGTAACCGTAATTTCGTTGAATTTGTGCAGATTCAATTAACTGTGCAGCAGTGATGCCGGCTGATTTTCGACAAGATTCCAGATATTCAGGAAAAGAAGTAATCAGAGAATAGTCAGTATTTTCCAGAGTATAAGTATCCAGAGCAGACTCGGTTTTAATATTCTTTAATCTTTTTAATAATTCTTCTGTAGTAGGCTGTTGATTCATCATAGCTCCCCTTTTTTCTTGCAGATATAATAATTGTATTTTATAATTTTATCAAAGAAAAAGCAAGGCGGGAGTACAAATGACCATTGAAGAAGAATATCGTTTATCCCAATATGAGGACTTGGGGACTTTGAATAATCGGGAAAATATTCGTTTAAAACGACATAAAATATATGGACAAATATGTGTAGAAAAAAGAGTGGAAGGAAGTTTAAAATATATTTATGACTTTATTATGCAAAATCCAACACCTTATATTCCGCATATATATGAAAATATTTTAGATGGAAATTGTTTGATTATTGTAGAAGAATATATCCAAGGGAGAAATTTGGAAGAAATTCTGCGGCAACAGAGTATAGAAGAAAATGAAGCAGTCAGGATTCTTTTACAGCTTTGTGAAGCTCTAAAAGTGTTACATCATGCAAAACCAACAATTGTGTGTAGAGACTTGAAAGCAGAGAATGTTATGATTGATTGTGTTGGCGAAGTAAAAATTGTAGATTTTGACATAGCCAGAATTTATCAAGACGGGAAAAGAAGAGATACCAATCTGTTGGGAACGGCAGAATATGCGGCACCGGAACAATATGGATATTTTCAAACGGATAATCGAACAGATATTTATGCGTTGGGGATTTTGTTCAATTATATGTTGACAGGACAATTTCCTGTGGAAAGGATGGCAGAAGGACGTCCTTTGAAAATTATAAAAAAATGTACTTATCTCAATCCCAAAGAGAGGTATCAATCGGTAGAAGAATTGCAGAGAGATATCCGTAAATTCTATCCTATGAGGGATTCAGAAAAGGAACAGGAGACGAAAGATGATGTGAAAAATAGTTGGTTGCCACCGGGATTTCGGACAAAAACTCCTTGGAAAGTGGTCAGTGCAACTTTTGGATATCTGATGATAACATATCTTTGTTTTTCTTTGACGATACAGAGTGAAGGGAAATCTATAGTGGGCCCCGAACTTTATATAGAGCGGACATTGGCGTGGCTCTCACAGATAGCATTTATTGCTTTGGCTTGCAATTATAGAGGGGTAGGGGACTGGATAAAGATAACAAAAGTCCAAAATCGGATATTGAGAATTATTTTGTATGTAAT
>USPJ01000209.1 GCA_900556645.1 uncultured Lachnospiraceae bacterium | reverse complement strand
TGATTTTACCCTGGTTGTTACGACCAGCGTTTTTCTTCAGGGACACTACCAGAGATTTCTCCGGTGTGCTCTTCGTGATTTCGTTGAAATCAGAGGAGGTCATGTGTCTTCTGGAAGGTGTATATGGGTTAAAGCTTTTGATTCCCATTACTTTGTTCTCCTTTCATTTCGTATCGCACTTATGTGTGCATATTTCGAACAGCTGCTAATTAAAGTCCTTCGAAGATTTCGATGTCTTTGCTGTCCTCGGTCAGAGCAACGATTGCTTTCTTGCTCTTTGCAGTTTTTCCAACTACCATTCCACGACGTTTGTTCTTTCCGTCCATGTTCATGGTGTTTACGCTTTTTACTTTTGTTCCTTCGAACATTTTCTCAACTGCTTCTTTAATCTGAGATTTGTTTGCTTCCGGGTGAACCATAAATGTGTATTTCTTCTCGCCCATAGCGTTCATGCTCTTCTCAGTTACGATTGGTTTCAGGATTACGTCGTAATATCTGATATCTGCCATTATGCGTACACCTCCTCGATAGATGCAACACTGCTCTTGGTTGCGATGATGGTGTTGTATTTCAGCATGTCGAATACATTGATGGTATTAACAGATGCAGTCTGAACGCCAGCAATATTTCTTGCGGAAAGTGCTACGTTTTCGCTGTCATCTCCGATGATTACCAGTGCGTTGTTTACTTTGAGGTTATCAAGCACTTTCTTCATCTCTTTTGTTTTAACCTCTGCAAGTTTCAGCTCGTCAAGAACGATGAATTTGTTCTCCTGAACTTTGCTTGTCAGAACGGATTTTAATGCAGCTCTTTTCTCTTTCTTGTTCATTTTGAAAGAGTAATCTCTTGGTACTGGAGCGAATACAACTCCGCCGCCTGTCCACTGTGGAGCTCTTGTAGATCCCTGTCTTGCATGACCGGTTCCTTTCTGTCTCCATGGTTTTCTTCCACCGCCACGAACTTCAGAACGAGTTTTTGCTTTCTGTGTTCCCTGACGATTGTTTGCAAGCTGCTGTACAACTGCCATGTGTACTAAGTGCTCGTTTACTTCAACACCGAATACAGCATCGTTAAGCTCGATTGTATCAACTTCCTTGCCTTCCATATTATAAACAGTTACTTTAGCCATCGTTTAGTTCCTCCTTTCCTATCTCGGCACTATTTTCCTGCCTTTACAGTCTCTTTGATTGTTACTAATGATTTCTTAGGTCCCGGTACGGCACCTTTTACTAAAAGCAGGTTGTTCTCAGCGTCAACTCTTACGATTTCAAGATTCTGAACCGTTACTTTCTCACATCCCATGTGACCCGGCATTCCTTTTCCTTTGAATACCTTACTTGGGGAAGAACAAGCACCGTTGGAACCCTGATGACGATGGAACTTAGAACCGTGAGCCATAGGTCCTCTATGCTGACCATGTCTCTTGATAGCACCCTGGAATCCTTTTCCCTTTGAAATTGCAGTAGCGTCTACCTTGTCGCCTTCTGCAAAAATATCAGCTTTGATTTCATCTGCTAAGTTGTACTCCTCAGCATTTTCAAACTTAAACTCTCTGACATATCTCTTGCCTGTTACGCCGGCTTTGTCAAAATGACCTTTCTCAGCCTTTGTTACACCATGTCTGTTTCTGATTTCTTTTTTACCGCTGGCATCTTTGCTCACAACTTTTTCTTTCTTGTCAACAAAACCAACCTGAACTGCACTGTAACCATCGTTCTCAACAGTCTTAATCTGTGTTACGACACATGGTCCAGCCTGTAATACAGTTACCGGAGTCAATACTCCGTCTGCGTTGAAGATTTGAGTCATTCCGACTTTTGTAGCTAAAATTGCTTTCTTCATTACTTTTACCTCCTGTTTTGTCTACAGCGGAACGCTTCATGCCCATCTCTGGGGTAGCGGAACCGTTCATCCTAGAACAGTCAGATATATAACCTTCTAAATTGTAGTTCTTCTCGCTAAGCTCAGCTTTCAGCTTCGCTAATCTCCAAGAACGACCTCGCACTAAGTTCTGTCTTCGCCTTTCGGCTCGCCAATCACTAAGTTGCTTTCGGCCTATATATAACCCTTCAGGATTGTTACCTTAATTATTTGTTTTTCATTTTGATATCAATGTAAACACCTGCTGGCATCTCTAAACGAGATAAAGCATCAACCGTCTTCTGGGTCGGTGTAATGATATCGATAAGTCTCTTATGAGTTCTCTGCTCGAACTGTTCTCTGGAATCTTTGTATTTGTGAACAGCTCTTAAGATAGTAACTACTTCCTTCTTAGTTGGAAGTGGTACCGGTCCGCTCACCTGTGATCCGTTTTTCTTTACAGTCTCGATGATTTTTTTTGCTGATGCATCTACTAATTCGTGATCATAAGCTTTTAATGTGATTCTCATTACTTGACTTGCCATAAAAAAAGTCGCCTCCTTTTCGCACTTTATATCAGTACGACAAGCGGTGACTGTACACTCTTCCGTGTGTATCCT
Source organism: uncultured Lachnospiraceae bacterium (assembly GCA_900556645.1). Next base: position 953 of record USPJ01000209.1, on the reverse strand, counting down.
AATGGTTCTCACACGTTGTTTCTACTATTCTTTGTAGACCGTTGTATGGTACAGTGACTTGTCGCCAGTTTCCTAACTTGACATTCGCTCCACGGAAAACCTGCTATGTAAAGCAGCAACCTCACGCTTCTACGCTATCAATGTCACAGCAAGATTTAGTATACAGGACATTTCCATAATGTGCAAGACGTTTTTTGAAAATATTGTATTTTTTTTCGTACAATCTTCAAAAAACGTCTTTTTCTTTCCTTATTTCTTATTTGATACGTTTTTTCATCCATCCTAACAGGTCTGCATATACCTGTTCTCTGTCGGTCTCATTCAGTATCTCATGTCTGTCATTTTTGTAAAGTTTGCAGGACACATCTTTCATGCCTGCCTGAAGGAACTTCTGATATACTTTCTTTACTCCTTCGCCCAGATTTCCGACCGGATCATCTTCACCGGATACGATAAATACCGGAAGTTCTTTTGGTATCTTATCGATGTTCTTTTTCTGGTTATCAAAATATACTGCTTCAAAAAGTCCCATATATGCATTTAATGAGAATTTAAAGGTACATTTCGGATTGGAATAGTATGCCTTTACGATGTCGGTATCTTTCGTCAGCCAGCTCTTCGGTGCATTTTTTCCGGTTACGTCATATTTTTTATATGGCCCTAAGAATGTCAGGCTCTCTAAAAACGGACTGTAGTATCTCCAGCCATGGAATTTTGCCATTACTTTCGTAAGTGTCATCGCCAGCTTTGTTGTCGCATCTCCGATGCATCCGGTTCCCATGACAATCGCTCCGTCTAAACCTTTTCTGTATTTTGCAAGATATTTTCGCAGCATATAGGAGCCCATGCTGTGTCCTAACATAAAATATGGTTTTCCCGGATTTTCCTTTTGGATCGTGGTACGCAGTGTATGCATATCTTTTACCAGGATATCGGAAGGATGTCCCTCTGCC
>USPJ01000208.1 GCA_900556645.1 uncultured Lachnospiraceae bacterium | reverse complement strand
CCTTAATGCTCCATTCATATATTCCTTCGCCTGCCGGATACTTTCTTCCAGCGTCAGCCCTTTGGCTAATCCTGCGGTAATCGCCGAGCTGAAGGTACATCCTGTTCCATGATTGTTGGGATTTTCAATCCGCTCCCCCGGAAACCATAGGATTCTTCCTCTGTCATAAAGACAATCGTCTGCACTGCCCAAGGCGTGTCCTCCTTTTATGACTACTCCGCAGCCATAGGTCTCTCCTATCTGCCTTGCCGCAGCCTCTACCTCTTCCTTTGATTGGATGCTCTCCCCGTTCAAAAGTTCTGCCTCCGGTATGTTGGGAGTTAGTACCCTTGCCAACGGAAATACCTGCTTCTGCAAAGCCTCTTTTGCGTCCTCCCGTAACAGGCTCCGACCACTGGTGGATACCATGACAGGGTCCACAACAATCTGCCGGATATCATACTTTTTCAACAAAACTGCCGTTTCTTCCACGATTTCCTTTGTATACAGCATACCGATTTTTACTGCGGCCGGTAGTATATCCTTTAAGACACTTTCCAACTGCCTGCGAAAAAATTCCGGTGGAACTTCCAAAACATCCTGTACTCCGCAGGTATTCTGTGCCGTCAACGCTGTAATTACGCTCATGGCATATACGCCATTGGCCTCCAATGTCTTGATATCTGCCTGAACGCCGGCTCCTCCGGAGCTGTCGCTGCCTGCGATTGTCAATGCTGTTTTCTTCATATTCCCACCATCTTGGCCATTCTTTTTTTCAATTCTGCCGCTGCCTTCTGCACATCTTTGGGAGCAAAGATGGCACTGACTGCTGCCACCCCGCAGATTCCGCTGCCTGCCAGCTCTTCTACATTTTCTGCGGATACTCCTCCGATGGCAACCACCGGAATTTTTACCGCACGGCAGATATCCTGCAAGGTCTGATAGTCAATTTTTTTTGCATCCTCCTTGGTGGAGGTTCCAAAAATAGCTCCCACGCCCAGATAATCGGCTCCTGCCTGTTCCGCTTTTAATGCCTGTTCTACGGTTCTTGCCGATACTCCCAGTATTTTATCCGGTCCTATCAGCTCCCGTGCCATTCGGGCGTCCATATCCTGCTGTCCCACATGGACACCGTCAGCATCCGACGCCAGCATAAGCTCCACATCATCATTTAAAATTAGCGGTACCTGATAGCTTTCACAGATTTTTTTTACTCTCTTTGCCTCTTCTAAAAGCTCCTCTTTGTCCAGATGTTTTTCCCGAAGCTGCAAGCAGGTAACGCCGCCCTGCAAGGCTGCTTCTATCTGGGATTCCAGACTTCTTCCTGTCAGACAGGCACGTTCCGTCACCCCATAGAGCAATAGCTGCTCTTTTGTAATATTCATGGTCTCTCCTTCTTTCTGCTTGAATAGGGAATTTTCTATTAAATTAAAAAAGCTGTACAAATACCAATCAGGTATCTGTACAGCTTATTTCTTCGCTTTCTCTCCCTACGTTGGCATTATCCAAATCAGGTTCATGGGTCAAAGCAATCCAGCTTAATCTCAGCCTGCTTAAGCAAGCACCCCAGCCTATTTATTTAATACCATTCTAAAGGAGAAACCTTTAAAAATCAACCCCTATTAATCTTCAAACGGAATAACTGCTCCGTCGTAGTTGTCGTTGATATATTTTTTAATCTCGTCTGATTTTAATACTTTTACTAATGCCTTAATGCCTTCGTTGTCCTCATTGCCTTCTTTTACTGCAATTACATTCACATAGGTCTGTGCTGCCTCAGAATCGTTCTTCTCATAAGCAACAGCATCCTTTGCTACGGAATAACCTGCCTCTAAAGCATAGTTACCGTTTAATACTACAAAGGCAACCTCTTCTGTTACACGGGAAACCTGTGCTGCCTCCAGCTCACGGATTTCCACACCCTTAGGATTGTCTACGATGTCGTTCACGGTTGCTTCCAGACCAACGCCGTCCTTTAAGGTAATTACGCCATTATCCTGTAATAAAAGCAATGCTCTTGCTTCGTTTGTGGTATCGTTTGGAACTGCGATAACATTACCTTTTTCCAAATCATCTAAGCTGCTCTTAGTTCCCGGATAAATTCCGAATGGCTCGTAGTGGATACCGCCGGCATTTACCAGATGTGTTTTCTGCTCCTCATTAAACTCCTCTAAATAAGGAATGTGCTGGAAGTAGTTTGCGTCAAATTCTCCACTTTCTACTACTAAGTTCGGCTGTACATAGTCATTAAATACCGTTACCTCTAAATCCCATCCTTCTTTTTCCAAAAGTGGTTTTGCCTGCTCCAAAATCTCAGCATGCGGAGTCTCGGATGCCGCCACCTTAATGGTTCCCTTGCTGTCCGTATCCTCTGCTTTTTTCTCATCGGAACTTCCGCAGCCTGTAAATAATCCCACTGCTAAAATTCCCACTGCTGCCAATGATAAAAGTTTCTTTTTCATATCCTTTTTCCTCACTTTCTCTTTCTATTTATTTCTCCTGTCTAACCGCTTAGACAACATCATACCAAGTGCCTGAAGCACCTGAACAATCAATACCAGAATGATAATCGTAACAATCATGATATCCGACTCATATCTGTAATATCCATAACGAATGGCGATGTCTCCCAGACCTCCGCCTCCTACAACACCTGCCATGGCAGAGTAACCAAGAATGGTTCCCAATGCAATGGTCGTTCCCACGATTAACGAGGTTCTGGCTTCTACCAGAAGCACCTTGAAAATAATGGTCCATGGTCCTGCTCCCATGCTTCTTGCTGCCTCAATGACTCCTGCATCCACCTCTTTTAATGAGGATTCCACCATTCGGGCAATGAACGGTGCCGCTGCAATGACCAAAGGTACAATGGTGGCACTGGAGCCGTAGCTCTTTCCTACCAATGCACGGGTCAACGGAATGACCAGAATCAAAAGAATCAAAAACGGAATACTTCTTATGATATTGGAAATGATATCCAGTATCCGATAGACCACACGGTTGGGACAAATTCCCTCTTTGTCGGTAACCGCTAATGTAATTCCCAGAGGCAATCCCAACAGATATCCAAGTGCTGTGGATGCCAATGTCATATAAATTGTCTCCCAGAAGCCCTGCTGGAGCATACTAATTACTTCCGCTGAAAACATCTTCATCCACCTCCTCTACGCTCAAACGACGTTCTTTCAGATATTGTATCATCTTCTCTGCGGTTTCCCGCTCCTCCGGAAGCTGAAGAATCATTTCTCCCGCCGCCGTACCGTTCAAATCTCTGGTATTCGCATAGAGAATATTTACCGGTGTCTTAAATTGCAGGGTCATATTTCCAATCACCGGTTCGTAGGACGAGTTCTCTTTGAATACAATTCGGATGCAATGCTTTCCATGCATCTGTTCCATGGTATTTCCGTTTCCAAGTATCAAACGTTTTGCCTGTGCAGATTTCGGTGCCGCAAA
>USPJ01000207.1 GCA_900556645.1 uncultured Lachnospiraceae bacterium | reverse complement strand
ACTTTCATTTTAGAACTTTCATTTTAGACTTGACTTTTAATAGTTAGTCTTTCGTTTTTCCTGATTTAGAGTAAAAAAAAGCGGAGAAGATGATTATCTTCTCCGTTGAATTACTATTTATTATACACAAATGATGTAAAAAGTCAAACTCTTCCATATCCTTTTCCAGTACATTTTTGAAATACCAGATAAAAAATGATTCCCTTCGCCACAGAGGTCAGGGTCAGTGCCCACCAGATTCCGTTCAAGCCCAAAGCACTTCTTCCCAGCACCACCGCCAAAGGAATCCGTGTGGCAGTTATCGCAATACTGATAATACTGCAGAGCTTTGTTTTTCCCAGACCGGAAAGTGCTCCGATGGTCATAATCTCCACACACATAAAGGCTTCGCTGAATCCGATAATCACCAAATAGCTGACGGCTGTCTCAATCGCCTTGGTCTCGTGAAAAAACACACAGGCAATGGGATTGGGGAACAGCAAAAATGCCAGCATAATCAAACTCCCCCAAATGCCCACAGTCCAGAAGGATATCCGATATCCTTTTTTCACCCGGTCCATCTGCCCCGCTCCGTAGTTCTGTGCCACAAAAGCGTTCAACGCCGCCGCAAATCCGTCTGCCGTGTTCCATGATACGGATTCTATCTGCCCTCCTACCCTCTGGGTGGCAATGGCTTCTGCTCCGAAACCGGACACCATACGGGTCAGCACCATGGAAATCATACAGTAGACCATGCCCTGTATTGCCGACGGCCCACCGATACGGCAAATCTCTTTCAGATATTTTTTCTCTATGGGCTGAAGTAATTTTATATTTCTTAACAGGTTTTCCCCTTTGGATTTCCATATTCCCCAAAGCAGCACCGACATCACAATCATCTGTGCAGTGACGGTTGCCGTCGCAGCTCCCGCCACCTCCATTCTCGGAAACGATCCCACACCCAACAACAGCAACGGGTCCAGAATCATGTTGATTACCAAACCTATAAAATTTGCCAAAAACGGCGTTCTGGAATCTCCCTGTGCCGTGTAAAGTCCGGTTAAAGTAAGATTCAAAAAGGAAAACAAAATACATTCACAGGTGATTTTCGTATATATTTTTGCCGCCCTAAAGGTTTCGGCATCCTCCAGTTTAAAAACGCCAACCATTCCATCGGTAAAAATCAGACTGATTGCTACAAATGCCAAGCCCAAAAGAATCGTTAGCTGCACCGCTGTCTGGGCATACCGCTGTGCCTCCTGTCTCTCTTCCCTTCCGATGGCCTGTGCCATATGCACCTGACCGCCCATCCTTGCCAGAGTAACCACCCCCTGAGACAGCCAGACATACATTCCTCCTACTCCCACACCTGCTACCGCTTTGGCTCCTAAAAGTCCTATCCACGCCATATCGGTAATACTGTAAACTGTACCCAAAAAAGACGATGCCATAATCGGCAACGCCAAACTTGTTAAAGATTTTAAAATCGGCCCCTGTGTCAACGGGATTTGCTTTTGTTTCATGTTACTTCCTACTTCTATTCTCTTTTGGATTTTCCACAATTTCCAATGAATTTTCTGTTACTTTACAAGGCAAAAACAACACCTGCACCCCTGCCGCTTTCGCTTCCTCCAAAGCTGTTCCGAACTCCGGGTGTGTCGTTACATTTGCCCGTACCTCCCGGATTCCCTCCATCTGGATCACAAAAGCGATGCCGCAGTGATATCCTTTTCCTGCCGCCTGTGTCAACTCCCGCAGATGCTTTACGCCCCGCTCTGTGGGTGCATCGGGGAAATATCCGACTCCGTCTATCTCCAGCGTGCATCCCTTTACTTCCAAGAGATATTTTTCCGCTCCCTTTTCCATATAGAAATCCACCCGGGATTCTCCATAGGTATATTCCGGTTTGATACAGGTGTAATCCTGCTGTTCCAGCCATTCCCGCACAACCTTATTGGGTGCCTGACTATCTATGTTGACCCAGCCCAGTCCTTCTTTGTATACACCTACTAAATCGTATTTTGTCTTGCGATTCGGCTGATTGGATTTTTCCAAGAGTACTTCCGCCTCCGGCAACAACAATTCCCGACAACGCCCAGTATTTTTTACATGGACGGTTTCCAGTTGTCCGTCAATCCAGATTTCTGCCAGAAAACGATTGGGTCTGCTGTGAAATTTTCCGTGGGTAATGTTATGGTAGTTCATGGGGATTCTCCGTTGTTCTATACATCATGTTTTTCTATTTTAACGCAAAAGGGGGAGTTTGTGAAGATGGGATGTATTTCAGCATGTTTCATTGTCGCAATATACCCATTCCCGAAATCCGCAGTTCTGTGCCGATTGATATACCGGGTGCAGAATCTCTGATAACTGTTTTTGAAATTCTTTTGCACTCAATCCCTGTCTGTACAAACGCTCCGATATATCTGAATTATTTATATGTGCCTCTGCACATTTTTCAAATTCTCTATGGATGGAATCATATTGCCACATCATTTGGTAAGACAGATACTCCAACTCACTCAGCGGTTGGAAATATGTCTCCCACTCTGGCAGATGATTCCCTTTTTTGCTATTAATATTTACTGTAGTGGGATGCAGATTCCAAAATTCATCATGTGCCACATAGGACCATGGCACAAAATGGTCATGGAAATTTTGTTGTCCCGCAAAGGATTATGCCCATATATTTCTCGGATAGGCTGCAATTCCACAATCATTTTCCAATATTTTTTAACCCGCTCTAAATCCCGTTCTCTTGGCGGATACGGTTTATTAGTACATTAACCGCTGTTGCTGATTGATTTTTGTCAAACGTTCTTCCAAACGTATATCATAATCTTTATTTTTAAACTCCGGCATAAAGGGTGATTGAATACGATAAGGCACATTTTTTATCAATATTTTCTTAAACCGCAGAATTTCTTTATCCTCACAATTTACCAGATATTCTATAATGCGATTCTTTTTCTCTGCTGATTTCAGATTTGCTGTTTTATACAAATAATTGACTGCTGCTTCCAGTTTGTCATTAGGTCCCAGATTCAGATGATATTCCGCCACCATATACCATGCGTCCGCTATCATTTCGTCCACCAATTCTTCAAAAGTAAACTTTGTTTTTCTGTCTTCGATTTTCGTTAAAATTGCCTGAAACCAGAAAAATTTGTAGCATTCGCTCGTATTTCGAAATAGCTGCCCCATGTATTGAATATCCAATGTTTCGGAATATGGTAATTGCATCTTACCACCTCTTTTCATCTGTTTCCTTATACCATTATACTTGATATGATATGAAAAGACCAGATAAGATAGGGATTGCAACACATATAAAAGCAACAAAAAATCCCCTTCAGCAGATTTTGTATTTATACTGTCTGCTGAAGGGGAATCATATATTAATTAACAGCTTTTTTCTATGCCGCTTAATGAAATGCGGGTATCCACATTTTGGACACGGCACCCAAT
>USPJ01000206.1 GCA_900556645.1 uncultured Lachnospiraceae bacterium | reverse complement strand
TCTTATTCAAGCAACAGCATACCACTTCACTCCATGTCAAAAGTTCATTCAAAGGCATAAAACGATAACCCTTCGCACCGGCTTCTTTTTTTTCACTACGGGCATAATAAGCTATATCCGCACCAAAAAACTTCATTGCATCCGCTATCATACCACCAGATTTTCCTAAGCCTACAATACCCACTTTCAAGCCGGTAATCTCCCGGGGAATCCCTTCCCACGGCTTCTGACCAAATCCATGAAGACAACGCACCAGTTCGCTGACTACATATTCTATTACCCCTTCGTCACCATAGTCACGAATACCCGTCACCGTAATACCGCGTTCATTAGCATAACGGATATCCACATTCGCACTTTCGGGAGAATATAGTGAACAACACATACCGATATACCGGACATTCGGACATCTCTCTAAAATATACCGGTTTATTTGTGATGTATAACTTAACAATACAGCATCCGCATCTCCGATCCGAGCAATAATCTCATTATCTCCCGCTGGAATATCAGAGTACATAACAACCTCATCTGCAAAAGAATATAACGTTTTTTCTGCTGACAGAACCAAACTGACAGGTTCTATTGCTACAAGTTTCTGAAACATAGTATTTTTAATTTGATTGGTAAAGATAGTAAAAAATGCGGCAAAGAGACTTTTTTCATCCAAGATTGTTTATTTTTGCATCCAAAACGAAAAAATTAAAAGAATAATGGGAGCAGGAAAATGGATTGGTGGTATTCTAGGATTCATGACTATGGGACCACTGGGAGCTTTGGCCGGATTTGCCTTAGGCTCATTGCTGGATGGAAACAACGGACTTTTTGGCAATACATACGAAAAAGGACAGGTGGAAGCTGGAAACTATGATGAAGGCCAGCGGAATAGTTTTTTATTCTCCATGTTGGTTATGGCGTCTTACATCATCCGTGCAGACGGACGCATCATGCACAGCGAAATGGAATATGTACGCCAATTCTTAAGAATGAATTTCGGCGAAGAGGCAGTCATCCAAGGAGAACAGATTTTGCTGAATCTTTTTGAACAGCGCAAACAGATGGAGCGTCAAAATCCGATGGCATTTAAAAATACCATCCATGAATGTGGTGCACAGATTGCCGCGAACCTGCCTTACGAACAACGGCTGCAATTGTTGGACTTTCTGGTAAACATAGCCAAAAGTGACGGAAGCGTATGCTCTGAGGAAATAGCAGCATTAAAAGAAGTGGCACAATGCATGGAACTGTCACCCAAAGAAGTGGAATCCATGCTAAACCTTAGCGGAAACTCATTGGAAGAAGCTTACAAAGTACTTGAAATTGACCCGTCTGCCACCAATGAGGAAGTACGTACAGCCTATCGCCGCCTGGCATTAAAACATCACCCTGACCGTGTTGCTACATTGGGTGAAGATGTGAAAAAAGCGGCAGAAGAGAAGTTTCAACAAATTAATAACGCTAAAGAACGAATTTATAAAGCCAGAGGAATAAAGTAAAAAAGAATATTTCGTGAAAATAAGAAGGAGGTGTGTCCATCCCCTTAGGGATTTTTGACACACCTCCAACAAAAAATTAAAACTCACTGGTAAAATGGAACTTAATATGCTTGAAGTCCATTTGTGCCATTTGAAGTACATAATTGCTATCAGCCAAGAATACATCCCTTCCTTCACGATCCTTGGCCATATACTGATATTTACGTTTTTTGAAAGCTTCCAGCTCTTCCGGATCATCACTTTCCACCCAACATGCCTTGTATAGGCTGACAGGCTCCCATCGGCATTTTGCATTATATTCATTTTCCAGACGATACTGGATCACTTCAAACTGCAACTGCCCTACCGTACCGATAATCTTACGTCCATTAAACTGATTGATAAATAACTGTGCCACACCCTCATCCATCAACTGGTCAATACCTTTAGCCAATTGTTTCTGTTTCATAGGGTCAGCATTCTCAATGTATTTAAACATCTCGGGCGAAAAACTGGGAATTCCACGGAAATGAAGTTTCTCACCTTCAGTCAATGTATCACCGATCTTGAACGTTCCGTTATCCGGCAAACCAATGATATCTCCCGCCCAAGCCTCGTCTACTGTTGTTTTACGCTGTGCCATAAACTGAGTGGGAGAAGAGAAACGCATCGTCTTGTCATGACGTACATGATAATAGGGAGTATTACGGGAAAATTTTCCCGAACAAATTTTACAAAATGCAATACATGAACGATGATTAGGATCAATATTAGCTGTGATCTTAAAGACAAATCCGGTAAATTTCGGTTCATCGGGTTCCACCTCACGTTCTTCTGTCTTGGTAGGACGCGGACTTGGAGCAATCTCCACAAAACAATCGAGCAGCTCCTGCACACCGAAGTTATTCAATGCCGACCCGAAAAATACAGGAGCCATCTCGCCTTTCAGGTACTCCTCCACATTGAATTCAGGATAAACACCGTCAACCAGTTCCAGTTCTCCGCGCAATTTTTCAGCCAAAGGAGCACCGATCTGGTTGTCTAGTTCTTCCGTATTGATATCAACCTCCACTTTTTCTGTTACCACCTGTTTGGAAGGTTGGAAAAGATTCAGTTTATGTTCATAAAGGTTATACACACCTTTGAAACGGGGACCGCTTTCAATAGGCCACGTCAGAGGACGTACATTGATAATAAGTTCCTCCTCCAGTTCGTCCAACAAATCAAACGGATCTTTCGCCTCACGGTCCATCTTGTTGACAAATATGATTACCGGAGTATTACGCATACGGCATACCTCCATCAACTTACGTGTCTGCGTTTCCACACCTTTCGCACCATCCACCACAATAATGACACTATCTACGGCTGTCAAAGTACGATAAGTATCCTCGGCAAAGTCCTGATGGCCCGGAGTATCCAAAATATTGATTTTATAATCATTGTAATCAAACTCCATCACAGAAGTGGTCACAGAAATACCACGCTGCTTTTCAATGTCCATCCAGTCGGACACGGCGTGCTTGGCGCTCTGCTTGCCCTTGACGGAACCAGCCTGATTGATGGCTCCACCGTACAGCAGCAGCTTTTCGGTCAGGGTCGTTTTGCCGGCATCGGGGTGGCTGATGATCGCAAACGTCCGGCGGCGCTCGATTTCTTCACGCAAAGTTGCCATGAAAGTCAATACTCCTTTATTCCATTGCAATGTGACTTTTTACGGTTGTCTGCTTCCGTCACATGGGGAACACTCCTCTATCACTCTGGTTTTCAGGCGGCACCTGAACTATTACAAGAAAGGTTACAAGACATACCTTTTTATTTTACTATGATTTTTAAGGGATTGCAACGCCTGATACCGGATTTTTGGCCGGTAAGGGGAGAAAAAAGCAAAATTTGATGGAAAATGCGTGGTGGTGGGGGCCATCATCCCGCCGGGGGAGAAAGGCAAATGTTTGACTGTACGCCACAGATTCTAATAATGTGC
>USPJ01000205.1 GCA_900556645.1 uncultured Lachnospiraceae bacterium | reverse complement strand
TCGCCAGGCTTGAATGTGGTGTATGGAGAAAATGAATCGGGAAAGTCCACATTACATACCTTTTTGCTTTCTATGCTGTTTGGGCTGGAAAAAGCAAGGGGAAGAGCCGCCAAGGGGGATATTTATACAAAATATCAGCCTTGGAATACTGCCAGCTTTTATAGTGGAGATATGGATTTAGAGGTGGAAGGAAAGCCTTTCCATCTGGAAAGGAATTTTTATCATAAAGAAAAAAGTGCTTCCCTCTGCAATATGGAGGATGGAGAAGAACTTTCCGTAGAGTATGGAGATTTACAAATGCTCTTAGGGGGAATGACAAAGGAAATGTATGAAAGCACCTATTGTATTTCTCAATCGGGAGCCGTTACGGGAAAAGAACTGGCAATTTTTGTGCAAAATTATATGGCAAATGTCGCAAATACAGGGGAAGGAAGCCTTCAGCTTCACAGAACCCTGATGGATTTGCAGAATAAAAAAAGTAAAACTGCGAAAGAAATAAAAGAAGAGACAGGTCGAAGAGAGCTGCAAATCGAAAAGCTGCAAATGGAGCGAGAATTGTTAGAAGAGGATATAGAGAGAATCCGTTCCAAAAAAAGTGGAACCAATGGAAAACAGAGAAGGGATGCTGTTGAGAAACCGAAGCGGCATGTGACCGTAAGTGTACTGTTATTGGGATGTTTTTTGACAGCTGGTTGGTTTGTAACAGCTTCCATTTTGCAGTATCCGTGGAAAATGGTGTTGGAAAATGGAGGGTTAATTTGCCTATCCACAGCCATAGCAGCGGTAATTGCCTTCTTTATGGAAAGAAGGCAGGGGAAAAGGGCAATGTCGGCATTGCAGAGGGGAGAAACCCCGACAGAAGAGCTGCGGGAAAAAGAAACAAGGCTTTTTAACGTGTTGGAGCGGCAGACGGAGTTGGAGCAGCCCACAGAACGGGAGACAGAACTGAAGCAGTATGAAGCCGCCTGTGAAATTGCTCATCAGACCATTAAAGCCTTGGCAGGAGAAATCTATGAGGATTTTGGTGACAGGATTAATGAGAAGACCTCGGAAATTCTATCGGGAATTACCCGGGGAAAGTATGACCGGGTTACCATCGATGAAAATATGGAGGTTTCTGTTTTCTCGCAGGAACGGATTTGCAAGCCGGAACAGTTGAGTATGGGAACTTTGGAACAGATTTATTTTGCAGTACGGATGAGTATGGGAGAAATTTTGTCTCAGGAGGAGCCTATGCCCTTTTTGCTGGATGAGACCTTTGGGATGTATGATGAACTTAGGCTAAAACAGGTGCTGCAATGGCTGGCAAAGCAGAAAAACCAGATAATTCTCTTTACCTGTCAGAAGAGAGAACTGGAATATTTAGATGAAATGGGAATTCCTTATCAGAGAATTGAGTTAGAAGGTAACTAAAATGGCTAAGCAAAAGAAAAAGAAGAAAAAATACCGCGGTTTTCGCCTTTTTGTAAAAATACAGATTGTACTGATTCTGTTGGTACTGGCAGCATTGGCACTTTACTATTTTGGCGGATATGCGAAAAAAATAGATGCGATGAAGAAGGAGGCATATTCCTTTGTGCATTCTTCCACCGAAGCAACCTTTAAGGGGTCCCAGACCAGTCTGGTGTATGATGCCAACGGGAGCCTGATTTCCGTATTAAAGGGCGAGAAGGATATGTATTATCTGGAATATGAAGAGATCCCTTCCGATGTCTGCTCGGCAATTATCAGTATCGAGGATAAAAAGTTTTATCAGCACCACGGTGTGGACTTTAAGGCTATTATGCGGGCAGCAAAGGCAATTATCGAAAACGGAGAGGTTACCCAGGGCGGTTCCACCATTACCCAGCAGTTGGCGAGAAACGTATTTTTGACGCAGGACAAAACCTGGGAACGAAAGATAGAAGAGATGTTTATTGCCACAGAGCTGGAGAGGACATATTCCAAGAATCAGATACTGGAATTTTATCTGAATAATATTTATTTCGGAAATGGATATTACGGAATTCAGGCAGCAAGTAAAGGCTATTTTGATACAGAGGTAAAAAATCTGGATTTATCCCAGATAGCATTCCTGTGTGCCATACCCAATAATCCCAGCCTCTATGATCCGGTAAACAATATGGACAACACCATAAAGCGTAGAGACCGGATTCTGCGGAATATGTATGAAGACGGAAAAATATCACAGCAGGTATACGAAGAGGCTGTGGCAGAAACCATAACCCTTCAACGGCCGCAGAATATAAAAAATGATTATGTGGAAACCTATACCTATTATTGTGCCACCAGAGAACTGATGAAGCAGGAAGGATTCCAGTTTAAAACTGAGTTTTCCGGTGCGGCGGAAAAAGAAAAGTATGAGGAAGAATATAACCAGTTGTATGAAGCCTGCAATAAGCAGCTTTATACTGCAGGCTACCGCATCTATACATCTATTGATTTGAATATGCAGGCAGAGCTGCAAAATACCATAGATACCACATTGCAGGGATATACGGAGACCAACGAAGAAGGGATTTATACCTTACAGAGTGCGGCGGTATGTCTGGATAATACCTCCGGCTATGTGAAAGCCATTGTGGGAGGAAGAAGTCAGGAATATAACGGATATACCATTAACCGTGCCTATAAAAGTTATCGTCAGCCGGGAAGTAGTATTAAACCGTTGTTGGTATACGCACCGGTATTCGAGAGAGGTTATACCCCGGACACTGTTGTGGTGGATGAACCTATCGAGGACGGCCCGGAAAATTCCGACGGTGTCTATTCCGGGGAAATTACCATCCGTACGGCGGTGGAGAAATCTAAGAATACCATTGCATGGAAATTGCTGGAAGAAATGACCCCGGAAAAAGGGTTGGAGTATCTTCGGAAGATGAATTTTGCCAAACTGGATGAGAATGATAAGCGTCAGGCGGCGGCACTGGGAGGTTTTACCAATGGTGTTTCTCCGTTGGAGATGGCAGCAGGTTACGCAGCCATAGAAAATAACGGATATTACAGAGAACCTACCTGTATCTTAAAAATTACAGATGCAGAAGGAAATACAGTGCTTAGCACAAAGCCGGAAGAAACGGCGGTATATCGGGAGAATGCTGCCAGAATGATGACGGATGTGTTAGAAACCGTTATGACCAACGGAACCGGCCGGGGACTGGCTATTTCAGGAATGCCTTGTGCCGGCAAGACCGGAACCACCAATGATAATAAAGACGGATGGTTTGTGGGATATACCCGCTATTATACCACCAGCGTCTGGGTGGGTTATGATTTGCCAAAAAAACTGGATGGATTATCCGGGGCCTCTTATCCGGGAAGTATCTGGCAGACCTATATGACAAAAATCCATGAGTGATTAGAGCCTCAGGATTTCCCGGATTATGCGTCCTACGAAAATGCCGGCAGTGGAAATGAAACGCCGAAAGAAGAGGAAGCAGACGAGACAGAGGAATAGAAAAGACAGGAAGGAAATAAAAA
>USPJ01000204.1 GCA_900556645.1 uncultured Lachnospiraceae bacterium | reverse complement strand
TGTCTGTTCCAATATTCTTTTCCATCATGTAATTTTTCTGTTCCGTCTTTTTTGATGCTTGTTAATTCTGCGCCTTCAGCTTTTGTTTTTATTTCTAGCATTTTATACCTCCTTATATTCAAAAATCGCCCTTGCTTGTTTGCAAGGGCGACATTATTCGCGGTACCACCTTTATTATCGCAAACTGCGAACTCATCATATGCGTAACGTGCACGAAACGTTCAGACCTACTAATTTTCAATCTGACAGCTCCGGTGGGAAATTCATCCTCTACCTTACCTTAAGAATGTTTTCAGCCGGTGACATTCTCTCTCTGTAAAAAGTATAGAAGACTACTGACACTTTCATCGCCTTTACCTCTAAACTTTTAATATTCTACCATAAGAATATTAAAACTTCAACTATTTCTTTTCCCGAATCTTCCTACGCCACTTTTTAAACAAATCGGAAAACACCACATTGGTCTCCGCACAAAGCAGCAGCAGATACATACAAAAATATAGCCAAAGCATCACCAGTACAATGGTTGCCAACCGTCCATAAGTAGAAAAGCCATTGAAATATTCCACATAGATAGACAGTGCAAAGGAAAATACATACCATGACACCGCACTTAAAAATGCTCCCGGCAGCTGGCTTTTAAAAGTTGCCTTTCGGTTCGGCAGCATTTTAAAAATCAATGCAAAAAACAGAATTAAAAATACCATGATAATAATGGCTCGAATCCCCAGAATCAAGGACGTAAATGGTTCTAAAAATGGCACATAACGGATAACTGCCTTTTGCAGAGTGCTACCAAATACCAGCAAAATCAGTACTGTTACGATGCTTAAAATCAGCACCAGCGTATAACCGATGGCACGAAAACGAAGCACAAACCAGTTTCTGGTTTCCTGACAGTTGTTTACCATGTTCAACCCGGTTCCCAGATACTGTAATCCCTTAGCGGATGACCAGATTGCCACCACAACTGCAAAAGAAATCAATCCCACAGACTGATTGTATACCTCACTGATGATTCCTGTCATTAGCGGTGAGATATATTTAGGCATATAAGTATCTACCATCTGGGTCAACATATCCTGAGTAATGGGTGTGTATTTCAACAGCGAGCTGAACACCATCAAAAACGGAATGGCCGACAGGATGATAAAAAAAGCCGACTGTGCCGCAAAAGCGGTAATATTATCAATTCTGCATTTATCTAAAAAAGTTTTGACATTTCCAAAAATTTTCCAAAGCATGACCTTGAAAACTCCTTTTCTTTCTGCTTTCTAAAGGTTACCATGAAGTACTCCTTTTGGCAAGTTCTTCTTGTCTAATATAATTTCTCCAAAGTGATGTCCTGATAGTAGAATTTGAGAATATTTTCATAGGACATACCTGCCTTTGCCATGGCATTTGCACCATACTGGCTCATTCCGATTCCATGGCCAAAGCCTCCTCCAGTCACCGCAGCCGTATTAGTTGCCCCATCATAATCAATGCTGCAATAAGCACTTGGCAATACGCTACTATTTATATTTTTTGTGCCATCCTGACAAACCACCTCTGTCATGGCACAGCCTAAAAGCTTTCTGATATTATATTCATTTTTTAACAGAACTTCTCCGTTTTCAAAACAAATTTTCAGAGTCAGGATACTTCCGCTGTCTCCCCGTTCTGCCACCGACACACTTTTTAAGGCTCCCAGCCCTTTGGAATTTTCCTTCTCTGCCCCTCCAAGGATAAATACAACACTTTCCGGGGATGCTTTTTTCATTCCATCCAGCAGATTCCGCAAAGTTTCATTTTTTTCATTAAAATCAAGGGTCGCTTTCCAACGGAAATACGGCGTCTGACATTCATAGGCGTCGGAATCTGTCTCATTGATATAGCTGCGGAAGGTTTCTTCCTCCGCCAGATTCTGTGTGCCCGTCTGGGATTTCACCCAGACTCCTTTTAGATAACCGTTGGTTTCATTCTCAGACTTGTTCCAATTTTTCATGGAACCGGTATGACCGCAGGAAGTAGAAAAATAATAGGCTTCTATGATACTACCGTTATATTTCAATACTTCTCCCGCTGTTGCTGCCACTGCCTCCCTGCTCTTTTCGGAACAAGGCTGTTTGTTGTAAACCTGATAATTGGTGCTGTCATCCACATGGGCTCCCAAAGCCGCATAATCCCCTCGCATCAACTGAATGTAAGCATAGCCTCTGGCACAGACTGCCTGAGCCTTTAATGCCTCCGGCTCAAAGCTCTCCGGCATCTCGCTGGGAAGTACGCCGCAGATATAGGTTTCCAAATCCAGAACATTGACCAAAGTATATCCTTCCGCTGTCTTTCGCAGCTCAAAGCTGCCGCTGTATGTCTCTCCCACCGGACTTCCGTCCTCTTTTACCGGATAGAGACTGCCCCCTTCTGAAGGCGTACATCTTAAAACCGTTTCCGTAGAGTCTCCAATCAGTTCTTTTGCCGAAACCGATTGACCTGCCGGATAAGCCATGTCTTTCTGATTGACGGTTACGGTAAAGTCCCTGTCGGAAGTAATGCGGATTTCTTCATAGTACGGCGAATTCTGATTCAAAATCAGCACTCGGATATTTTTGATATCTGCCGGTTCATGGATGAGAATTGCCTGCACCATTCCCTCTCCCACCACATAGGATACCTTCATGTTGTCCAATACAATATCCTCCATGGATACCTCTTTCAAACCGTCGTAGTCACTGTATACCGGAACTCTTCCCGCAAGAGGAATCTGTCCGTAGCCTTCTATCTCTATTTTTTTGGTATCCATAGTAATTAGTTTTCCCTCGATGGTTGCTTCTTTTTTACGAATTTCCGCAACCTTATTTTTTTCAAAAACCAAATCACAGACTGAAGGCGGAATACTCTGTTTTTTCGTATTGGTCTTTATTTTGTATTCCTGTTTATCGAAAAGAAAGGTCAACTTTCCGTCTTTTACGGATTTTAAATAAGCATTCATGAGCATTCCCTGTTTCTCCGACTTTCCTGCCAGTCCCAGTAACTGCCCGTCCTTACAATATACCTCATATACTTCAAAAGGGGTTGTCCGTGTCAATTTCCCGGAGAAACCGAATGTTCCTTCGCTGGTGTAAACCTTTTTTTCTTTTGAAGAAACCTTTAAAACCATCAATTCTTTTTTGGTAATCTTCTGATTAGTGTCCAGATAATCCAAAACCTGTTCATAAATTTTGTTCCAATCCTTTTGGAAAATTTTCTTGGAATTTCTTTCTTTTGAATATGTAATATAGTCATTTAAATGGAGTTTTCCCAAGAGAACATCTAACTCTCCGTAGGTCAGATAAGTCCCGTCTGTCTCTATTTCCACACCGGCTGCCGCTTCCATCTCTGCCTTTACTTCTTCCATAGGTATCCGTTTATCGGAATAATTTCCGCTACGGTATTTCAACTGGTAACCGCCCCCTGCCACCAATATCAGAACCAACAGGATTCCCGTAATTACCAGCATTTTTTT
>USPJ01000203.1 GCA_900556645.1 uncultured Lachnospiraceae bacterium | reverse complement strand
GACCGATGCTTTGCATCGGTCTTTTCTCCTACAATTCATAAAACATTTTATTTTCCATCAAATCTTCATCCATGCTTCCGCCTGCTTTGGTATATTTATCTTCAAACAATTCCACATGCCGCTTTTTTCTTCCATTTAATATCTCATAGCGGTTAATCATCTCCTGATACATCGGATTGGTTTTCAATCCCTCTCTGATTCCCTTTACAAACGGACAGTATTTAAACAAAATCTCTCTGGATACTTTATTCAAACGAAAGCTTCCCTTCGACTCATATTTAATCCAATTTTGATAATCCTTTACAAATACCTCCCGATAATTATTTTTTGCCTTCCATAACGCATTCTTCATCTTTTCCTTTGCTTCCGATGACAATTCGCTGTTCTTCCGATAAAACTGCACGTAATCATAATATTCCGAAGTAAGGGACGGCTCTCTGATATCATTCCATCGCATACCCTGCTCTTTTCGGCAGATTTCCCAACGGAAACGTCCCGCAGACTCCACCATTAATTCATCCAAATCTGCCACCGTCAATATCGGGAATAAGAACCTGCCTGAAGTATCTCTTCTGGTACCGTCGGTTTCCTGCCACATCATGGCTTTGCTTCCTGCGTTCGGCATCAATATAATATCCGGCAGAACTTCTTTTTTCAAAAATTCTCTGGTAATATCATGCTGAGGATCTGAAAAAACAACATCCCTGTAAAAAACGGAAAAATCGATTCGCTTCAACCGTTCCAGACTCATTTGGATACGGTCCGCGGTCACCAACATCTGCTTAACATTTTGCACAATGTCATGTTCACAAAGCATCGGTACAAAAATAGAAATCCGTCCGTATACGGCACGGTTGGAAGAGGCAAACATATTGTCAATCTCAAACTCTACCTTTTTCCACGAATCATTTTTCCACTCTTCCTGCTCTTTCTGAGTAATCTTTCCGCCCTTACGCAAATCTGCCAGATAACCGTTATAATCCAAATCAAATTCATTTCTGGAAGGCTCATTTCTGCCTTCAAAAATACTTTTCAGCCACTCGGACATAGTATATACGTGTTCTGAATTGCAGGCAAAAAGATGATCTGTCAATTCCCCCAATGCCTGTGTATTTTCCTCCCCTAACAGAGTCGTGTCCATGTATCCGAAGTTCAAAAACATTTTTATGACATCCGGCTGTGCGTAATCAACCAACGCCTTTTTCATAACCCGTTTATATAATTCATAAAATTCTCTGGAAATCTCTTTTCTGAGCTTTCTGACATTATCCTCCGTAGAATATATATCCACAAGCCCCTGGTAGGAATCTATCAGCCTCTTTATATTTTCCTCTTCTTCCGTTTCATATCCTGCATAATGCAAAATTGCATCCAGACTATAATCCGTTTGCAGGGCTTCCTCTTCCAGAAATTCTTCCTCTTCTTCCGTTTCTTCTTCAAACAATATCTGAGAAGCTGCCTCTTCCTCGGAAAGTGTAGTAAAATCAAAATCCATATATTCCTTAAAGCGGCTGTCCATCAGCTCTTCTTCATAAATCCCGGAATCTTCTATGTATTTAAAGAGCTTGTCCATATACTGATGAATCTCACTTACATCTGTACTAATGCGGGCTATCCGTGCCTCCAAATCAAAGTAAAGCTGGAACAAATCATTTCTTCCATCATCCATCAAAATATCTTTCCAATATTCAAGATATTCCCAGATACCTTCCATTTTCTCCACAGCCTGCTCCATAACTTCGCTTGCCCGGAAAATCTCACAAATATTCAGAGTATATTCGTCACCGTAAAAAGCCTCCATACTTCTTCTGTCTTTTTTTGAGAGACTCTTATAATATTCCACATGCCACTTCGGCAAACTGTTCGCTTTGTCCAGTTGCACAAAATGAGTCATACGGCCAAAGTTTTTCTCCGGTATACTGTGTTTACTGCAAAGATATTTATAATCTCTATGTAGCTCAATGGTCAGCTTATATAACATATCCGCCGTCACATAAACCTTATGATACGCCTGCAATACCATATTTGCCTGCTTAATTGCTCCCATTGTGAAAACGTTGGCATATTTCGGCTGCGTCTTAAATATCTTTTGCAAATCCTCTTCTCCCAGATAGTCATATACCATCAGAAGTGTATCCTCCGTAGCCACATAATCACATTGGAATTTTCTTTTGGAAGAAGCCATCAGTCCAATAATATTTCCAGCCTCCAAATGGATTGCATCATATTTTGTTACCATGTCCACGCCGCCCTGCAAAATGACATAAATTGCTTTTTGCTTTTCTTCAGCGTGAATGAAATGTTTTCCCTTTTCCAGTTTTAGCGTTCCCATCTGTTTCCCTTCTTCTCCCTAACTATGTAGACCTTTCATCTATTCCTAATTATAAATGAAAGGGAACTTTGTTACAAATACAATTTATAGTATCTTTACATAAAAATAGCCACAATCGGTATGGTAATTACCGACAAAACCGTACTCAGTACAACACCGATTACCGCACTGTCATCTTTTTTACCGTATTCCTGAGCAATCAGCGTAATCATACTGCCGATAGGTACGGAACATTCGATAACAAATACCTTATAGACTCCTGCATCCACCGGCAACCCTTTACAAATCAGTGCTGCGGCAATGGGCAATAACAACATTTTTATTGCTAAAAACACATACATTTTCCCATTGGAAAAAAGTTTTTTTCCATCCATCTTCGCCACAGAGGTTCCAATCAAAATCATAGACAGCGGAATACAGGTATCCCCCATATAATTGGAAAAAGTGACAATTGGCTCCGCCACGGGAATGTCCAACACAAAGATAAGAATTGCCACAACACATCCTATGACACCCGGATTCAAAATCTTCCGAACCGGAAATACCATCTGCTCTCCCGGCAGCTCATTGGTTTTTATTGCCAGATAAATTCCATAGGTGTAAATCAGCACATTATAGACCAGTGTATAAAAGGCTATATAAATTACATATTCTCTTCCCAACAATGCCCGTACCAAAGGAATCCCTATAAAACCTATATTGGAGAACATCGTCATCATCTGATAAAAATTCCTTTGAGGCTTTTTTATCCTCAACAGAAACGTAATCATATATCCTGCCACAAAAAGAACTACAAAATATATCAGCACGAATGCCATGTTTTGTCCCAGAAAAATTTCTCCGCTTTTAAAATCATATCTTACAATACTTGCAATCAAAAGCAATGGATTAAAAACATTTACCACCAGTTTGGATATCCCTTTACAGGAATCCTCATCCAGCCAATGAATTTTCCACAAAATATAACCGATTGCCATCATGGCAAAGAGTACCAGCATCTGCTGCAACACAATGAATGCACTCATTTTATTCCTAACATCCTCTCTGACGATTTATACATTGATAATTGCTATATAAAAAAGTGAGCAACTCCACTTCAACTCCCTAAATAATAAAAAAGCTCTGTAGATATTATCTACAGAGCTTACTACGTGCGTGAGAGGATTC
>USPJ01000202.1 GCA_900556645.1 uncultured Lachnospiraceae bacterium | reverse complement strand
CATACGATTGTAACGTCAATTAATGATGTGTATTGCCCGAATGTACAGGGACCTGCAGGTGTTACCTATACAGATGTAGCGGGCAATACCATTGACTTAAGTTCAGTAAAAGTGCTGGATAGTGAAAATTGTGCAGTAGGTGTAGACGAAAAAATCCCTCCGGGAGAATTATTCGTGAGACTGGGTACACAGAGATATACTGAGATTACAGGAAGTGACGGAAAAACCTACTACTTATATAATGAAGAGGATTTAAGTGACAGTTCCCTCATGTACACTACCAATAGTCTGAGTGTCAATGAGGAGTTCAGAAAGCAGGAAACCTTGCTGCCGCATCTGGCACAGAACGGAGAGGTGGCACAGCCTTTAGGAGAGAAGCTGGCTGCTATCTGGTCAAAGGATTTGGTAGGACTAAGTCCGGTGGACCCGGAAAAGGGAACCATCAATGCCTATTATCAGAAAATGATTGGCGGATTGGGAACCTTAGGTTCCGTATACCAGAAAACGGCAAGTAACCTTTCCAATACGGTAATGACCGTAGACAATCAGAGACAGCAGGTTATCGGAGTTTCTTCCGATGAAGAACTGACCAATATGATTAAATATCAAAATGCATACAATGCATCCAGCCGTTTTATGACGGTTATCAGCGACATGATTGAACACATAATAACCCAGCTCGGACGTTAAAGAGGTGAGAATATATGCCATCAACATTTTTTGGATTAAATATTGCAAGCTCTGGATTATCTTCTTTCCAGGCAGCAGTCAACACAACCGCAAATAATATTTCAAATGTAAAAACAGACGGATATAGCCGTCAGGTTGCAAACCGTGTGCAGGCAGAATCTCTCAGAGTCTATGCAAAATACGGAACCACCGGAAGTGGTGTGGAAACCACCTCTATAACCCAGATTAGAAATGAATATTATGATGTTAAATACTGGACCAATAACTCCAGTCTTGGACTATATGAAAAAAAGCTTTATTACATGAACCAGATTGAGGATTATTTTATTGATGATGAAACCACCAAGGGTTTTACCACAATCCTTAATAATATGTTTAATAATCTGGATCAGTTGTCTGATTCCGCAGCGGATATGGACAAGAGAAAAACCTTTATCAGCAGTTGTCAGAACTTTGCGACTTATTTCAACAGTGTGGCAACCGGATTAAATCAGATACAGACAGATGCCAACTTAGAGGTAAAGAGTACCGTAGATAACATCAATGCCATTGCAAAGAAGATTGCACTTATCAATAACCAGATTAATGTGGTGGAGATGCAGGGAGGTCATGCCAATGAGTTGAGAGATGAGAGAGCACTTTTGATAGATGAGCTTTCGGGCATTGTACCTGTAAAGACAAATGAAGTACAGGTTATGGACAGCAATAATGAATATTATGTAGGCTGTACCGAATTTACCGTAGAAATCAACGGACAGATTCTGGTGGATACCAGAAACTACCGGGAACTGGAATGCCGCACCAGAGAAAATAAAATTAACCAGTCAGATGTAGACGGTTTATATGACATTGTCTGGGCAGATACCAAAACCGATTTCAATGCGGGAGCCACCGGTATGTCAGGTTCTTTAAAAGCATTGTTAGATATTCGGGATGGAAATAACGAAGAAAACTTCCGGGGAACGGTAGAATCTTTAAACGGTAACCAGTTGGTACTTACGAATACCACACAGAGTTCCGTAGAAAAAATGAGTATGCCGGAAGAGGGAACCATTACTATCCGAAATAAAAAGTATAATTATTCCAGCTTTGAAGTTAATTTTGACGCAGACGGAAAGGCGACCTATACCTTTACGCTGGAAGAAACCATAGATGCCAGCGTCGGAGCCGGATTAACCGGTTACGAGGCTTCCATCGGAGAATCCATTTCTTATATGGGTATTCCATATTACAATGCACAGCTTAACGAATTTTTACGTTCCTTCTGTGCAGCCTTCAACGATATTCAGTTGACAGGACAGGATTTGAACGGAGACCCGATGCAGGCATTTTTCGTGGCAAAGAATCCGGTAAGCGGAGAAGAGGGAGCGTTGAATGCTTCTGATACCTATACTACCGTGACCTCAGCCATGTCCAGTTATTACAAACTGACAGCCTCATCCTTCAAGGTTGCGAAAGAATCAGAAAAGGATGCTTCTATTTTCAGTACTACAACAGATGTGGTGGGAAAACAGGATGCTTATGATTTGATAGATAAGCTGCTTCCGTTAAAGAGTCAGGAGAAATTCTACCGGGGTTCCGGAGCAGATGGATTCTTACAATGTCTTATATCTGACATTTCTGTGGATACGGAGGAATCCAAGTTGTTTTATGAGAACCACAATAATATTTCAAAAACCATTATCAATCAGAGATTATCTGTCTCAGGCGTAGATGAGGATGAAGAGGCACTGGATTTAGTAAAATTCCAAAATGCATATAATCTGGCATCCAAGATGATTTCCGTCATGGCAGAAATGTATGATCAGTTGATTTTGAATACAGCCGTATAAGGAGGGGATTTTAAATGCGTGTTACTAATACAATGATTATGAATAACTCAGCCAATAACATGAACATCAATAAAAGTAATGTGGATACATTGAATAATCAGATGTCTTCTCAGAAAAAAATATCCCGTCCTTCTGATGATCCGGTTATCGCAATTCGTGCTCTTCGTTTGAGAAGTACATTAAGCGAGATTGACCAGTACTATGAAAAGAATATCCCGGATGCGGAGTCGTGGCTGGATGTAACCCAGACGGCATTGAAGAATATGCAGGAGATTCTGACCTCTATTTACAAAGAATGCAACAATGGAGCAAATGATACCTTAAACCAGTCAGATAGAAATACGATTTTGAAAAACCTGAATGCCATGCGGGAACAGATTTATGCAGAGGGAAACGCAGACTATGCAGGAAGAACCGTATTCACCGGATATAAGACAAATGAAAGTCTGACCTTTGGAACGTCAGATCCAGCAGAGTCCTATACCATTACAGAAAAGCTTAATTATGACAACGTTTCGCAGAAAAGCTATTATTCGGGATTATCTTCGGTTCCGACCATCGATGAGATAAATGCCGGACAGGCACCTACCACGAATGTGGAAGATCATACATACAGCAGAATTCGGCTGGCTTATGACAATCTGGATAACGGAAATATAGAGTTGAATTATATTGATGCATTGGGAAATGTAAAACCAATCACATCTATGCCGATTACCTATACGGATACAGACGGAGCTACCGTAACAGATACGGTTACATTGATTACAAACAGAAGCTATGATGATTGGCAGAACGCACACGATTTTCAGGTGGGAGATAATGCCATCCTGTATATTAAGGAAACCGGAGAATTGATTTTCGGTAAAAATGTAGAAGCACAGATTAACAAAGATAAACCGGAGATGCTTATTACCTATGATAAAACAGGATTTGAAAAAGGAGAATTGAGACCGGAGCACTATTTTGACTGTGTGAAAAAGACCGATCCGGCGGAGCCGATTACCTATACA
>USPJ01000201.1 GCA_900556645.1 uncultured Lachnospiraceae bacterium | reverse complement strand
GAGAAGGCAATGGAATTATTAAAAGTGTTTGATCTGGAGCGCGAGGCGGGTTTCCTGTCCTCCAATCTTCCATACGGAAAGCAGAGAAAGCTTGAGATTGCAAGAGCCCTCGCTACAGACCCGAAGCTGTTGCTTTTGGATGAGCATACTGCAGCCTTAGATCCGAAAACTGCCAAAAAAGTCTTGGATTTAACAGAAGAGATTGTTGAAAAGGATCATCTGACCACACTGATGATTACCCACAATATGAAAGATGCGATTCGCCTTGGAAATCGTCTCATCATGATGCATGAAGGAAAAATTATTTACGATGTATGCGGAGAGGAAAAGAAAAACCTCAAAGTGGCCGACCTGCTTGCAAAATTTGAAGAGGTAAGCGGCGAGGAATTCGCAAATGACCGGATGATGTTATCCTAATTCTTCAGACTATTCTAGATATCTTGTATCCCCGTCGCTGTATCTTGTGCGACGGGGTTCTTGATACACCGGATTCCGGTGTATGTACCCTATGTGAATCTAAATTAAAATATTGCAAAGAACCTGCGTGTAAAAAATGCGGAAAGCCGCTCAATAATGAAAGGCAGGAATATTGTACGGATTGCAGAAAAAAGAAGCACAGTTATGACCAAGGGAAAAGTGTGTGGATTTATAAAGGGGACATGAAAAATTCCATTTATCGTTTTAAATATGGTAACAGAAGGGAATATGCTCGATTTTATGCGGAGGAAAGTGTGCGTATCTATGGAGGATGGATAAAGAGCAGGGGAGTGGAAGTGATTATCCCCATCCCGGTACACCCTAAGCGAAAAAGAAAGAGAGGATATAATCAGGCAGAGCTTTATGCGAAGGAATTGGGAAAGCTTCTGGAACTTCCGGTGGACGGGGAGTCTTTGGTAAGAGTGGTGAATACCACACCTCAAAAAGAATTGGACGATAAGGAACGGCGAAACAACTTAAAAAAGGCTTTTAAAATAAAGAAAGATAGTGTAAAATATAAAAAAGCACTTGTTGTGGATGATGTATATACAACCGGAAGCACCATAGATGCGGCAGCGGAGCTGTTGCGGGATGCCGGTGCAGATAAGATATATTTTCTTTCGGTAACAATCGGAGAAGGATATTAGGAGGAGAGAGAATGGATGTAAAAAATTGCAGAGGATGTGGAAGACTGTTTAATTATCTGCAGGGACCACAGCTTTGTCCGGCGTGTGTCAGCAAATTGGAAGATAAGTTTGCGAAGGTAAAGGAATATCTGGAAGAATTTCCGAGAGCCACGATCCCTGAGATTGCCGAAGACAATGACGTAAGCATCAAACAGATTGAACAATGGGTAAGGGAAGAACGCCTTGCGTTTGCAGAAAATTCGCCGTTGGGGATTGCCTGTGAGAGATGTGGTGAGATGATTAAGAGTGGTCGTTATTGTGACAAATGCAGAGGTAAGATTACCAATACCCTTCGCAGTGCATTGGATACACCGAAAAAAGCTGATTTTGAAAAGAAAACCGTTAGTGATCGGGATCGTATGCGTTTTTTGGATTCACCTACCGGGAAGAAATAATAAAATACTGCCGGAATTTTTCCGGCAGTATTTTATTGCGGAGGAAGAAGGATTCTTTCTTGCGAAAAAACTTTCCATCCAAATATAGATATGATATAATATAGACAATTATGGACAATTATAAGGTGCAGGACCATGATAAGTGAAGAAAGAGTCCGCCGGATGTTTCAACTGGCGGTTTATGACGAGCATAAAAGAAAGAAGAAAAAAGAAAAAAAGACCACCCAGTATTACCAGAAAGACTATATTTCCATGGAGATGATTAAGAGCTTTGTCTATGGAACCATTGCTTTTTTGATTATTATTGGAATGTTGGGAATATACCTTATGCAGAAGGAAACGGAATGGCTGGATACCACAAGAAGTATTGTGGGACTTGTGATTGTCTTAGCCATCCTTTATATTGCTTTCATTGTTGCTTTTTTGGTTTTGACTTATAAAGTGTACAGTGCCAGATATGCAAACGAAAAACTGAGATTAAAAGAGTATCAGAAAATTTTGCAGGAAGTAAATGAACTGTATGAGGAAGAGGATGCTGGAAGAACACCGGATGAGTGGAGAGATGTAGAATGATGAATCCGATAGAATTGCGGGAGCATATCAGAGAGTGGTATGGAAAATATGACCGTTATTTGAATATAGGGGTCAAGTTTTTGCTGGCTCTGATGAGCTTTTTGATTATTAATTATAATATAGGATATATGAGCGAATTGAAGCATGTGTATGTGGCACTTTTGCTGGCGGTACTTTGTGCCATGCTGCCTACGGGAATGACGATTTTTCTCAGTGCGGCTTTGGTAATATTACATCTGTATGCTTTGTCTACAGAGGTGGCGGGGATGGCAGCGGCAATGTTTATCATTATGTTTTTGCTGTATTTCCGTTTTGAGCCTAAGGGTGGATATTATGTGGTGCTGACACCGTTGACTTTCAGTTGCAGGATTCCTTATGTGATGCCCATTGCTACCGGTCTGGTAAAGGAACCTCATTCTATTATATCTGTGATTTTTGGAACCATTGTTTACTATTTTTTACAGGGAATCAAAAATAATGCTTCTCTGCTGAGCGATACCTCGGTGGACGGAGAAGATGTGAATAAGCTGCAGGTTACCTTTAATCAACTTTTTGCCAATAAAGAATTGTATCTGATGTTGGTAACTGTGATTTTGGCAATGATTGTGGTATATCATGTGAGACGTATGGCAATAGACCATGCCTGGAGAATTGCCATTGGGGCGGGAGTTTTGACTCAGTTTGTAATTTTGACCGCAGGCTATCTGATTATGGGAATTAAGGGAAAATTCTTATGGTTGATTGTGGGAAGTGTATTGTCATGGTTGATTAGTATGCTGTTGGAGTTTTTGTTTTTCAATTTGGACTATAACCGGACAGAACGGGTACAATTTGAAGATGACGAGTACTATTATTATGTAAAAGCGGTTCCGAAAGTGAATCTTTCTTCCAGTGAGAAAAAGGTGCAGAAGATTGCCGGGACTGAAAAAGAGGATTAAGAATACTCTAAGAAATAGGACACAAATCGTTCATAAATGTTCCATAGTATAGAAAAATGTGTAAGAAAGGAAGTGAGCTGTATGCAGAATCTGATTGCAGTATTCGGGGCATTCTGGGACAAATATATGTTTTGGATTAACCGTCCGAATGTGACTGTTACAGATATTGTAGAGATAATTATTATTGCATTTTTGCTTTATCATATCTTGGTATGGTTTAAGACAACCAGAGCATGGACTCTTTTCAAGGGAATTCTGGTTATCCTAACCTTCATATTAATCGCAGCCATTTTCCAGATGAATACGATACTATGGATTGCAGATAAAACCATCAATGTGGGAATTATTGCACTCTTGGTTATTTTTCAGCCGGAAATGCGAAAAG
This sequence comes from uncultured Lachnospiraceae bacterium, assembly GCA_900556645.1. The sequence continues at coordinate 95 of USPJ01000201.1, read as the reverse complement.
CACTTGAACAGTTAGGAAGAAAGCGTTTTATTTCGACATTGTTTTCTTTTGACAATGGAAAAAATACGGTGGAGCGTTATAGCGAGCGTACCGTA
>USPJ01000200.1 GCA_900556645.1 uncultured Lachnospiraceae bacterium | reverse complement strand
GCGTGCAGGCAGTGGTGGTCAATGCAGGAATTGCAAATGCATGTACCGGTGCATAAGGATTTGGCTACTGCGAAGATACGGCAAAAAAAGCGGCGGCAGAGTTAAATATTGCAGAGGATGCTGTATTAGTGGCATCTACCGGAGTGATCGGTATGCAGCTTCCAATACAGAAATTAGAATCAGGCATTGAAGTGATGGCAAAAGAACTTTCCGATACCAGAGAGGCGGCACATCAGGCAGCGTGTGCGATCATGACAACCGATACGATCTCAAAAGAAGTAGCCGTTACTTTTGAAGCAGGCGGAAAAACTGTTACGGTAGGCGGGATGTGCAAAGGCTCCGGTATGATACATCCGAATATGTGCACCATGCTAGGATTTTTGACTACGGATGTCAACATCAGTAAAGAACTTTTACAGGAGGCTCTGCGGGAGGATGTGAAGGAGACCTACAACATGATTTCCGTGGATGGGGACACCTCCACCAACGATACGGTACTGCTGTTGGCAAACGGATTGGCAGGAAATGAGGAGATTACAGAAAAAAATCAGGATTACTACAAATTCTGTGAGGCATTGAACTATGTGAATACCCAGATTGCGAAAATGATGGCAGGAGACGGAGAGGGAGCCACAGCCTTATTTGAAGTTCAGGTGGTAGGAGCCAAAACAAAAGAGGATGCAAGAGTATTGAGTAAAGCAGTTATCTGCTCCAGTCTTACCAAGGCGGCAATCTTCGGACATGATGCCAACTGGGGAAGAATCTTATGTGCCATGGGATATTCCGGGGTACAGTTTGACCCGGAGAAAGTGGATTTGTTTTTTGAAAGCAAGGCAGGAAAAATACAGCTTATTGAAAACGGAGTAGCTTTGGATTACAGTGAGGAAGAGGCAACGAAGATTCTTTCTGAGCCGGAGGTTACAGCCATTGCGGATGTGAAGATGGGGAAAGAAAGTGCTACGGCGTGGGGCTGTGATTTGACCTATGACTATGTGAAGATTAATGCGGATTATCGGTCATAAAGAAGAGAGGGATTAGAAGATGGACGAAAAAAGTATGCAGGAAGTGTTAGACAAAGCAGCGGTTCTGGTGGAGGCATTGCCTTATATTCAGAGATTCAACCGCAAAATTATTGTGGTAAAATATGGCGGAAGTGCCATGGTAGATGAGGAATTGAAAAAGAGCGTCATTCAGGATGTGACACTGTTAAAGCTGGTAGGATTCAAACCCATTATCGTACACGGCGGCGGAAAAGAAATCAGCAAGTGGGTAGAAAAGGTAGGTATGGAGGCAGAGTTTGTCAACGGACTTCGCAAAACGGACGCAGCCACCATGGAAATTGCGGAAATGGTACTTTCCAAAGTGAATAAATCCTTGGTGCAGCTGGTGGAAGAGTTGGGTGTCAACGCTGTGGGAATCAGCGGAAAAGACGGTGGCATGCTTAAAGTAGAGAAAAAACTTTCAAACGGACAGGACATTGGTTTCGTGGGAGAGATTACCGATGTCAATCCAAAGATACTTTATGATTTGCTGGAAAAAGATTTCTTACCGATTGTGGCACCTATCGGAATGGACAATGAGTTTAACAGCTACAATATCAATGCGGATGATGCGGCCTGTGCCATTGCCAGAGCAGTCAGTGCAGAAAAACTGGCATTCTTAACGGATATTGAGGGAGTATACAAAGACCCGTCCGACAAAAACACTTTGATTTCCGAGTTGACGGTATCCGATGCCAGAGAACTTATCGGAAACGGGAATATTGGCGGAGGAATGCTGCCGAAGTTAAATAACTGTATCGATGCTATCGACAATGGTGTATCCAGAGTCCATATTCTGGACGGGAGAATTGCTCATTGTCTGCTGTTGGAAATATTTACAAACAAAGGAATCGGAACAGCCATTCTGGGAGATAAGGAGAAGAAGTTTTACCATGAATAAAGAAAGTTATATGCAGAAAACGGAAGAGAGTCTGCTTCATACATACAATCGTTTTCCGGTGGTGTTGGATCACGGGGAAGGAGTTTATCTCTATGACACGGATGGGAAGAAATATCTGGATTTTGCGGCGGGCATTGCGGTGCAGGCTTTGGGATATGGAAATAAAGAATACAATGACGCCTTAAAGGGACAGATTGATAAGTTAATGCACACCTCCAATCTTTACTACAACGTACCGATTATGGAGGCTGCCCAGAAAGTGTTGAAGGTTTCGGGCATGGACAGGGTCTTTTTTACCAACAGCGGTACAGAAGCCATTGAAGGAGCCATCAAGGCGGCAAAAAAATATGCCTATACCAGAGACGGTCATGCAGACCATGAAATCATTGCCATGGAGCATTCTTTTCACGGCAGGAGTCTGGGAGCTCTTTCCGTAACCGGAAATAAGCATTATCAGGAACCCTTTGAGCCGCTCTTAGGCGGAGTGAAGTTTGCAGAATTTAATAATCTGGAAAGTGTAAAAGCTCAAATTACAGAAAAAACCTGTGCCATTTTATTTGAGACAGTACAGGGAGAGGGCGGCATTTATCCGGCCACAAAGGAATTTATGCAGGGAGTGAAAGAACTCTGTGAGGAAAAGGATATCCTGCTGATTTTAGATGAAATCCAATGTGGCATGGGAAGATGTGGAACCATGTTTGCATGGCAGAGTTACGGAGTAAAGCCGGACATTATGACCAGTGCAAAAGCATTGGGCTGCGGCGTTCCGGTGGGAGCTTTCCTGATGACGGAAGAGGTAGCGGAAAAATCCCTAAAACCGGGAGACCATGGAACTACTTACGGAGGAAATCCATTTGTGGGATGTGTGGTTTCTACGGTATTGGATTTGTTTGAAAAAGAGAAAATTTTGGAACATGTCAATGAAATCAGCAGTTATCTGGAAGAAAAACTGGACGAACTGGTGGAAAAACATGAGAGTCTTTTGGAACGCCGGGGCATGGGTCTGATGCAGGGCGTGGTAACCGGTAAAAAACCGGGAGAGATTGCAGAAAAGGCACTGGAAAAAGGGCTGATGATTATTTCAGCCGGAAGTGATGTGCTGCGTTTTGTCCCGCCGTTGATTATCGGCAAAGAGCATGTGGATGAGATGATTCAAATACTGGAGGAAGTTCTCACAGAAATGGAATAGAACATGTATAAAATTCCAATTATGGTTCCATACTAGATAAAATAGCAGTATGTTAGGAGGAACACTATGATTGGAATTTTTATTGCATTGATTTCCGGGGCATTGATGAGCATTCAGGGAGTATTTAATACAGAGGTAACGGAAAAGACCAGTATCTGGGTTGCCGGTACCTTTGTGCAGCTATTGGCATTGATTGTCTGTCTGGGAGCATGGGGAATTACAGACCGTAGCAGTTTTATGGAATTGCGGAATGTGGAGCCGAAATATATGCTGTTGGGAGGAGCCATCGGAGCATTTATTACCTACACAGTGATTCGCAGTATGGAGGCACTGGGTCCTGCAAGGGCGGTCATGCTGATTGTGACGGCACAGCTTCTGGTGGCATATCTCATTGAATTAATGGGAATTTTCGGTGTGGAGAAGCAGCCCTTTGAATGGTCCAAATTAATC
>USPJ01000199.1 GCA_900556645.1 uncultured Lachnospiraceae bacterium | reverse complement strand
TCCTGCCAACCCACAAATAATTTTTGATAAACATGTAAGTACTGCGTTATAATTGAAAGAGGATTAGCGAAAAAATTCAATACAGGTTTTAAAAATTTAACAACAGCAGGAAGAACAGGAATCCATACGGGAATTGGGTCTTCTGGATCCGGGTCTGGGTCTTGATCGGGTTCCTGACCACCCCCACCTTCAATAACTGTGAACTGGTCCCGAATATCGTCAACCTCTTCTTGGAGTGCAGAAGTACCGTCTACAATAGCTGAACGGACAAGGTCTAATTTTGATGTCACGGAAGTACCAAGAGCCATTATAGCTGCATGAATAGCAGAGATACTCATATCGAATCCGGCGGAAACCTTATCATGAATTTTCTCCAACCATGAATTAGAACTTGCTGCAATGTCATTGCCTTCCTCGATAGAGCTGTCCAATTCTCCAATGCCAGCCAATACTCCGGCTACTGTTTCATTAATTTCATCATCCGTTGCGTCCGGGTTTTCTGCTTTTAAAGCACTTATAGCGTCAGCTACTTCCTGTGTAATAGCTCCACCTTTACGCAAGGCAATAGTGCCGCCTATGGCAAGAGCAGCAGAAGAAGCTCCATAGAGAAAACCGTTGACTGGATTACTGGTTCTTGCATCCTCAATAGCTACATAATCTTCAAAAGATTCATAAACCGGAGCATAACTATATATAGATATAAATGAAAAACCGTATTTTTCTAAGTCAGCTATCCAATCCGAAAAATTAACTACTTTATCAGTTAAACCTCCATATGTACTACTAGAAGAAGACATCCAATAATTATCTAAAACTAAATATGAGGAACTGGCAGATTCTTTTACTAAATTTTTTGCATTAACATCTGTTTTTACTTGTGAACCACTAGTCGTAAATACACCAATAGAATTACCAACTTTTTCCAAATGACGGTTAGTTTTTGGAACACGCAAAAAACAATATTCTCGATGTCCGGTAGAATCTTGCTGAAAACCATAGATAGTACAGATGAATTTATCATTATATTTTTCCCAACTCATATAATCAGAAGGATTAATATAATCACTACCCACCTTTAAATTTCCACATAAAGAATCTACATCCGACGCAGAAAGAGTTTTATAGTAGATTGGAATATTCCCTACGGAAGTTATTTCCATATCCTTATCTATCGTAGCCTTATTTATGTCATAGATAACACTACTAACCCTTGCCTTTAACTTACTCCATGCACAGGAAGCATCCTCTTTTGTTAAATCCAAAACTTCCCCAGCTGATAGAGTACACATTTCCTGATATGCTGCTAATTCTTCCTGCGACATCCCAGAGGTAGGAGCTGCCCCGTTAAGCCTTTTTTGTACACTATATAAATCATCCATGTTCGTAGCAGTAAAACCTAATGAAGCAAGAAGTAATTCCAAAAGTTCTATCGATATACCTGCCTCCGCTGCATATGCCGTAGTTGCTCCGTAATAACTGCTGGTCACACTCATGGACAGAGAAACGGCTACCAGTAAAATACATATGGTTCTACGGAATCCGGATTTTATCTTTTTCAATTTTTTACCTCCTTCCTATTGGAATTGTATTACAATTTTTCTGCAGCTGCGTCTTCATCCGGAAAGATCGGGAAACTTGCTGTCATACATTTTCACATATTTTTCTAAAAGAAATGACGGTATTACACCGCCATTCTTTTAGATTCGGAGAGTTAATAAATAACCAACTACCACTATGCAGCTTTAGATAACACGCCTCGAATTTTCTTCAAAGCATAATTGATACCAGCTGTTAATGCAATTACAGAAACAGAACCGATTACGATAATCGGAATGACCTGACCTACAGTTGCCACCATAGTATCAACTCCTTCCTGAATCTTAGAAAGAGTTGTAGCGTCTAATGCTCCAGTAGCTTCTGCTAATAACATTGGATTCATATGTATTCCTCCCTTCTTATAAGTGCCTTGTTATATTGTTCTTTATAATAAGATACAGAAACAATCCCATCAAAAGCATTGCGATAAAAAATATCCCAATGAAGGAAAGTGTCTGTAAATCATTACCTGTTTCTTGAGCTTCCAGAACCTGCTCATAAAAGTCAGATGATACATTATTGAGTGTAGAAGGGTCTATCTGCTCTTCCTGTGTCTGCTCCGTTGCGGTTATCTCGGTAGTATCAGAGGCTTGTCCATCCACATTGATTACTGTCATTTTTTCGTGATATATCATATTTACTCCTTCCACTCATATTATTCTTGACTATTTCTTAGTATCTGCCGGAGCTTTTTCTGATTTGGCTGCGTCAAATGGAGTAGAAGCTTCTATCCGTACATCACAGACATAATCTATATCAGTAAGTTTCTGAACGGGTTTTCCATCAGAACCGACAGTCATTTCAAACTCGCCTTCGTATATTGCCGGAACGGTTACCAGCTTCTTGCGTAAGGCAAAATCAACCGAAGATTTTGCTCGCTGCATTCCAATCGTTTTATCTATTCCGTCAAGGTATTCCTTCGGTGCAAAGGTTTCGCCCTTTTCGCCCCAGAAATAGTACTGTAACGTTACTCCTTCTACTTCATCTCTTCCAGATTCTTTTATGCTGTACGGCATAGCGTACATTAATAATATTTTTGCTTTCATGTTTTTTCCTCCTATTTACTTCTATCAATTTGAATATCTAATTTACTAGAGAGACGCCGGAACCGTTGGTAATTTGGAATCTCTGCTTTAAAATTTGTTAGGTGCGACGGCTCCGGCAATTTATGAAAAGAAACTTGCGTTGAGACAACGAAAGATTTCTCACTCGGTAGGGAACGAATAACTGCCCGTTCCGGGCAGCTCCGCTAAAGCATTAGCGGAGCCACATAGGGCATTTACGTTATGAAGCCACTACTTTTATGAGCTTATCGAACAAGGAAATAGGGGAGGTTGCCCCTCTGCTCCTTGAACTGCCCGATACGGTATTAGCTCCATTACTCTGTGTTTTCTCCAAAGGGGATACTATCGGATTCTTCCCGCATGATTTTTTTTACGGATTCTGCCAGACGTTTTGACGCTGCGTCAAACATTCTCGCTGTTTCTTTTATGTCCAAAATGTCATAGAGAAGTTGAGTCTCTTCGTCAATCTTTTTCTGTTTTACATTTATCCAGTCATCCATTCTTTGGAGGGTCTTTCTTTTCTCCTTTTCTTCGTTCTTGAATAAACGTATCATATAGCTAAATCTTTCTGCCCGTGTACGTCCCGGAAAACTGTCTATATATTGCATAACGTCAGGGGTTACTCTGACGGATAATGTATCAGATTTTGTCGATTTACCTATCATTCTCAATCTACACCCCCTGTAATCATCATGCCTGTTACTCCCAACGACAAGGATGCCAGCAGAGCAATCATCATGGAATAAAAATATCTCAAATTATCACTTCCTTTCTTCTTGATATAAGCTATGAAATATTTCAAATTGTTCAATTTCAAAATCCAAAAGAGCTAAAAACATTCGAGTTGAAATGAAGCCCGATTCTTTTAAAAAATGCAAAGCCCCCACTCTCATCATACTTTTAATTAAATCACTATCTTTATCATTGAGGGGGGG
>USPJ01000198.1 GCA_900556645.1 uncultured Lachnospiraceae bacterium | reverse complement strand
TATCACCGTTGAACACCCCCAGCCCCTTATCAATGGCAAGACCGTATTTGCTCCGCACTTCCCATTCCAGCTGGTAATTATTCTTAATCTGCATCACCTTATCCCCTTCACGGAATATCCGCTCCCCCACTTCTTTTTCCGCCTTATAAGGCTCTTTGGGATTTAGATATTTCTGTAAAATCCGGTTTAGCCGTTCCACCCCCAGCAAACCTTTTCTCATAGGCGTCAGCACTTGGATATCGAAGGGCTGAGCATCCACAAATTTGGGCAGCTTCTGCTGTATCAGTTGTATTACAACGCTGATAATCACATCGGCGTCATAACGTTTCAGGAAAAAGAAATCCATGCTTTTGTTGTCCAATGCCACCGGCTCTCCCCGGTGAATTTTGTGGGCATTTACAACAATATCGCTCTGGCTTGCCTGCCGGAAGATTTTTGTCAGCCGTACCACATTGTAGCAGCCGCTCTCTATAATATCCTTCAGCACACTTCCCGGTCCTACGCTGGGAAGCTGATTGACATCTCCCACCAGAATCAGCCGGGTTCCCGGCACAATGGCTTTTAACAGGGAATGCATAAGGCTGATATCCACCATAGACATCTCGTCAATAATGATAACATCCGTTTCCAAATGATTTGTCTCATTCCGTTCAAAGCCTTCGCTGCCCTCCATGCCTCCATTCAACTCCAGCATCCGATGGATGGTTTTCGCCTCATATCCTGTCATTTCACTCATCCGTTTGGCCGCCCTTCCCGTAGGAGCTGCCAGACTGATATCCAACCCTTCCAATTCAAAATAGCGGATAATACTGTTGATGGTGGTAGTCTTTCCCGTTCCCGGACCTCCTGTAATGACCAAAAGTCCGTTTTGTACCGCCTCTTCCACGGCTGTCCGCTGGTGCTCATCCAATTCCATCTCGTTTTGAGCTTCAATCCGGCGGATACGGTCCTCCATTTCTTTTTTTACCACTCCATACCGCATGTCCAGTTCCTTTAGCATAGCGGCTACGTTGGATTCCATCATATAATAGACTGCCGCAAATATCTTAATCCCTTGGTCCTCTTCCTTTAGGATGATTTTTCGTTCAATTGCCAAATCCATATAATGTTTCTCAATATATTCTCTGTCTATCTCCAACAATTTCGCTGTACGCTCTGTCAATTCTTCCTTAGGAAGATAGGTGTGTCCCTCTCCTGCCGCCTGCATTAGGGCATAGAGGATTCCGCTTCGAATGCGAAAATCAGAATCTGTACGGATACCAGCCCGGGCTGCAATTTCATCTGCAATCTTGAATCCCACACCTTGAATATCATCTGCCAATCGATAAGGATTTTCTTTTAAAATCGTATAAATCTCTGTTCCGTATTTGTTATAGATTTTTACAGCAAGATTTAAAGAGATGCCGTACTTTTGCAAAAAAATCATCGCCTGCCGCAAATCCTTTTTTTCCTCCAACTGACTGGATATTTCCATAGCCTTGCGGTCACTGATGCCCTTGACCTCCGCCAGCCGCTCCGGTTCCTCTTCAATAATACGAAAGGTATCCTCTTTGAACCGCCGCACAATTCGTGCCGCCAATGCCGGTCCCACTCCCTTGACGGCACCGGAGCCCAGATACCGTTCCATAGACTGCACATCCTCCGGGGCCTGTTCCTCAAAGGAAGTGACCTTCATCTGCATTCCATAGGTAGGATGTTCCGTATATTCTCCCTCTAATTTCAGGTACATACCTTCGCTCAGCACGGAAAAGACACCCACGCAGGTAATCTCTTCTTCCTCGCTGACGAAGTTCATTACTGTATAACCATTTTCTTCATTGCGGAACACGATATGTTCTACATAACCTGTTATCTGTTCCATCACTATCCTCCTCATCAGATTTGCCGTAAAGCTTCTATACCACGGAAAATCCCGGCAAAATTTTTCATATTATAAAAAGGCTGCCTAGGCAGCCTTTTCTCTATTCTTCTACAAATCATAATTGCGTTTCATCTGTTCATAGAGCGTCTGAGCAATTCCAAAGTCTCCGGTTTCCACGGCTTGTTCTGAAAACTCTTTGATTACCTCTTCCTCAAAATAATCTTTGAGCTGTCCCATGGATGCATCCTCATCCTCGGATTCCGGAACCATTTTTTTCATTTCTTTGAAAACCTGCTCCACAAAATAGGCCTCAAAATCCTTACAGACATCCATTAATTCCTCGTCCGATGCATTGGATAAATCCCCGGAAAGCGTATCGCTCAGCTTATCAGCGGAACTGTTGGACGCCGCTGCTGTGGTCTGATTATAAAGATTGCCGAAGCTGTCAATTGATATACTCATATGCCGTCACACCTTTATCTTCTAAGCTGATTTGCCTGACTCAGCATTTCATCCGATGCCTGAATTGCCTTGGAATTTAATTCATAAGCTCTCTGTGCCACAATCAGATTTACCATCTCATCTGCTACCTGCACATTGGAACCTTCCAGATAGTTCTGATTTACCTTGGACAGCTTTAATCCCGGTGTGGTCGCCTCGTTCATAGCTGCTCCCGAAGCATCCGTTACCGCCAGAAGGGAAGAGCCTCTCTTATCAAGTCCCGACGGATTGTTAAACTGATATACTCCCAATTGCTGGTTCATCGGAAAGATATTTCCGTCTGCATCTGTATAATAAAACTCACCTGTGGTACTTGCTTTTACTCGCTCTGTGGCAACTCCCGCCGGAACTGTAATGGCATTTCCGTTGGAATCCAATACCGGATATCCCTCGCTAGTAGTTAACATAATATTGTCAGTTCCGATACTCCATGTAAAATTACCGTTTCTGGTATAATAAATTTCTCCGTCGCCGCCTCGAACAGCAAAGAATCCTTCTCCTTCAATGGCAAAGGCTGTATCACTTTCACTTGCCAGCATCGGTCCCTGGGTAAACATGGATGTATTGGATGCCACTCTGGTTCCCAATCCTACCTGTGCAGGAATCGGTTTGTTCTCACCGTTGGCTGTGGTGGTTCTTGCCTGTAAATTCTGATAAAGTAACGATTTAAACTCAGTTTTTTCCGTTTTATAACCTGTGGTATTCACATTGGAAAGATTATTCGCAATCGTGTCTACATTTGTCTGCTGGGCAATCATTCCCGATGCCGCAGTCCATAAAGATCTCATCATATTAAAGCACCTCTTCCTATAACTTTCCGACCTGATTTACTGCCTTGTCCAACATACCGTCAATGGTCTGGATAATTTTCTGATTCGATTCATAGGCTCTCGTTATAGTAATCATATCGACCATTTCCGATACAATATTAACATTGGATGCCTCAATTGTTCCCTGTTCTATCAATCCGTCTGCGGCAATAATCTGACCGCCCTCTGCCATATCATACAGATTCTCTCCGAATTTTTCTATGTAGTTATAATCTGCAAAATCCACCAGCCCCACCTGTCCTACAAGTGCCTGATTCTGCCAGATATTTCCATTCTCATCAATAGTAAATTCCTGATTCGGGTCAATCTGGATATAACTTCCGGCTCCCGGGTCCGAATTCATTGCTCCATTCTGGTTCAGAACATAATCGCCGTCTTTTGTCACCAGATAACCCTGTCTATTTACCGTAA
>USPJ01000197.1 GCA_900556645.1 uncultured Lachnospiraceae bacterium | reverse complement strand
AGTTATCAAAACAGAAAAAACGGAAGATGTTGTGGTTTTTAATTAAAAAAAGATGGAAAAATGCTTTTTTCTCATTGCAAATATTTTATTACTGTGCTAAACTAAAGTATACACGGTAGTAACTTATATTGTGGGTTAGGAGGAAAAGGATGCAGCAGCAAGATTTAAGAAAGGTTCGTGCGTCTGTTTACCAACAGTGTGGAAGCAAGGTTAAAATACAGTTGGACAGAGGAAGAAATAAGGTCGATATACAGGAAGGAGTCATCCAGAATGCATACCCAAGTGTTTTTACCGTATTAGTGAATGACGATAATCCGGAAAATCCGCCTCAGTTACGATCCTTTAGTTATACGGACATTATTACAAGAGATATTCGCATGAAATTGTGCTAAAACAGTCTAAAACTCCTTTGCTTGGAATAGAATTTACAAAGTCCAAAGCAAAGGAGTTTTTTTAATGGAATTAAAGAAAAAGTACATACATATGAGCCATGAAAAAGGACGGGCGATAAGCCAGATAACCTTAGATGACGACTATAACGTGCCGGAGAGCAAGCCGGATATCATGCGGATTATTACATCAAAGGGGACCATCCATCTGGAGGAAGCAAAAGCAGAAGCCGGGCATGTCCATCTGAAAGGAAGTCTGATTTTTCAGGTACTTTATCGAAGTGATGGGGAGGAGGGAAATATTGCTTTTTTAGAGGGCAGCATTCCTTTTTCAGAGAATTTGAATCTGGATGGTGCGGAGGAGTTTGACCCGGTAAAAGTAAAATGGGATATAGAGGATTTGAATATCGGTATTATCAATTCCCGGAAACTGAGTATTCGCTCTTTGGTGGTTTTTACGGCAGCAATTGATGAAATTAAGGACGAAGAAATCAGCTATGCCATGGAGGGGGAAGAGGATTACGAGGTAAAAAAAGAAAATATGCAGGCCTTGCAGTTGGTGGCGGCAAAGCGGGATACCTGCCGTTTTAAAAATGAGGTGATACTTCCATCCAATAAGCCCAACATCCGGGAACTGCTTTGGAAAAATGTGCAGCTTCGGGGACTGGAAAGCAGAATCGGAGAAGATGTCATTTATTTTACGGGAGAATTGCTTCTCTATATTCTCTATCAGGGAAACGAGGAGGAAGAACGGCTCCAATGGCTGGAAACTACCGTGCCGTTACAGGGAGAGGTGGATTGCAGCGGATGCCGTGACAATCTGGTTTCCTATGTAGGGGTGGAGGATGTCTCCTTTGAGGTAGAGGTAAAGCCGGATTATGATGGTGAAGAAAGAATGCTAATGGTGGATGCAGTGGCGGAACTGGATATCAAGCTGTGGGAAGAGGAAGAGTTTGAGATGCTGCAGGACGTGTATTCTTTAAAAGAAGAGGTAGAGCCGGTCTTTGAGGAAATTACCTTTGAAAATCTGCTGATGAAGAATAATGCGAAATGCAGAGCAGGAGAAAAGCTGCAATTAGAAGAAAAGCAGGAGAATATTTTGCAGGTATGCTCCGGGGAAGGAAGTATTCAGATTGATACCCATGAAATTTCGGGAAATGGAGTGTATGTGGAGGGAACCGTAGCGGTAGAATTGCTATACATTACCACGGATGACGATATGCCAATCAGTTCCCTCAAAGGATTTTTACCGTTCCATCAGACCATTGAGGTGCCGGGAATAGAACCGGATAGCAGATATGAGCTGGAAAGCGGTCTGGAACAGTTGACTACGATTCTGATTGACAACAGTCAGGTGGAAATCAAAGCGGTTATCAATCTGAATCTGATTGCTTTTTCCACCAAGAAACGAAAAAAGCTTCAGGATATTGAAAGCAGGGAAGCAGACTATGAGAGCCTGCAGCAGATTCCGGGACTGGTAGGCTATATTGTAAAAGAAGAAGATGAACTGTGGAATATCGCAAAAGAAAACCACACCACAGTGAAAGATATTATGTCAACTAACGATCTGAGTAGTAATCAAGTAAAAAAAGGAGATAAATTGCTGATTGTAAAATCCATGGGAGTCTGAAGCCCTTTGTTTTGAAAGTGTGAAAAATCTGGAATCGGTTGAAATGAAAGAACGCCAATGATATACTAAGACTGACGGTAATTGTACCGTTAGTCTTTTTATAATGATAGAAAATTCTTTCTTGCAAAAAAATAAAAACGAGGAGAGAACTATGAGAAAACCACGGAAAAAAATATGTGTTGTCATGGCAGCAGTGCTGGTGGCAGCCCTTGCAATGGAAGCACCACAACCGGTTCAGGCGACTTCTTCTGCAAAGAATAAGAAAAAGACAGCAGAGAAGAATCTGGAAGAGGTAAATGAAAAAATAGATAAGTTACAAGATAAAAAGTCAGAGCTTCAGAGTGAAATCAGTGCCACCAATGAAGAACTGGTAAATCTTCTGGTAGATGTGGGGATTCTGGAGGACGAGATTGCGTCCAACCAAAAGCAGTTAGAGCAGGTGACAGCAGACTTAGAGCAGGCACAGGAAGACGAGCAGAAGCAGTATCAGGCAATGAAAAAACGTATCAAATTTATGTATGAAAAAGGAGATACGGCGGTGGTATCCTCTATTTTGGAGTCCAAAAGCATGGCGGACATGCTGAACCGTGTAGAGTATTTCAACGAGGTATACGGATATGACAGAGACCTGCTGACTACATATGAGGAAACCAGAAAGCAGGTAGAGGACTTAAAGTCGCAGGTAGAGGATGAACGGGCAGAGCTGGAGATGGCAGAGGAAGAGTTAAAACAGCAGCAGGCACAGCTTCAGCAGACCATGAACAACTTGAAAAGCCAGCAGGCAGATGCAGATACCCAGATTGCCAATGCCAAAGAGTTGGCAAGTCAGTATAAGCAGACCATTTCCGAACAGAATCGGATTATACAGCAGGCGTCCACATCCAGCAGCAGTGGAAGTTCTTCTTCCGGCAGCTCTGGAAGCTCCGGCGGAGGGGCTTCGGGAAGTGCATCCACCGGAAATCTGAATCCACCCCACACCACAGGAGTCAGCGGTTCAGATGTTGTGAATTATGCGTTACAGTTTGTGGGAAATCCTTATGTGTGGGGAGGAAAGGATCCGAATACAGGAGCCGACTGCAGTGGATTTACCAGTTACGTTTACGCACATTTCGGTATCAATATTCCGAGCTACTCTGCCTCACAGCGAAATTGCGGACAGGAGGTCAGCTATTCCAATGCACAGCCGGGAGATTTGATTTGCTATGCCGGACATGTGGCAATTTACATGGGCAACGGACAAATTGTCCATGCCAAAGGAACCAAGTATGGAATCGTAGCCTATGACAATGCGACCTATAAGACGATTGTCAGCGTCAGAAGGGTCTTATAATAATAAAAATATCAGAGCAGGAGGAAAAGAGATTATGCAGATGGAAGAATTGCAAAAGGACATGATAGCAGCCATGAAAGCAAAGGACAAACCGAGAAAGGAAGCAATTTCCGCTTTGGTTTCCGCAGTAAAGAAAGCGGCTATTGACGAGGGTTGTCGTGATGATATCAAAGAAGAATTGGTAGATCGTATTATCTTAAAGGAGTTGAAAACCGTCAAGGAGCAGATAGATACCTGCCCGGCAGAGCGGCAGGATTTAAAGGAGGC
>USPJ01000196.1 GCA_900556645.1 uncultured Lachnospiraceae bacterium | reverse complement strand
CAGCGTAGAAGATACGCAGATTACCTTCTCAGACAAGAGTGGTGAGCATATTTACAAGACAGGAACAATGAACGATCCTGATCTTGTAAATCGTCTTGAGGAAGCTGGTGCTGTATTTAGTAAGCCAATTGTTCAGCAGATGGGCATGCTTGAATATATGTTGATAAGCTATATTCTTCCAATTGCTCTTTTTGCTCTTTTGGGATGGTTTCTTTCCAGAAAAATGATGAGCAAGATGGGCGATGGAGAGAGCATGATGACCTTTGGCATGGGCGGCGGCTCCAAGAGCAATGCCAAAGTTTATGTAAAGTCTGTTGATGGTATTAAATTTAAAGATGTTGCCGGAGAGGAGGAAGCCAAAGAACTTCTTCAGGAGATCGTTGATTTCCTTCATAATCCGGAAAAGTATCGTGAGATCGGTGCGAAAATGCCAAAAGGTGCGCTTCTTGTAGGCCCTCCTGGAACTGGTAAGACAATGCTTGCCAAAGCAGTAGCTGGTGAAGCAGATGTTCCGTTCTTCTCCATTTCAGGTTCCGAATTTGTTGAGATGTTCGTTGGTATGGGTGCCGCAAAAGTAAGAGATCTGTTTAAACAGGCCAATGAAAAGGCTCCATGTATTGTTTTTATCGACGAGATTGATGCAGTTGGAAAGAAAAGAGAGAGTGGTCAAATCGGCGGCAATGATGAACGCGAGCAGACTTTGAATCAGCTGCTGAGCGAAATGGACGGCTTTGACGGCAGCAAGGGCGTAGTAATCTTAGCGGCTACTAACCGTCCGGAATCCTTGGATAAGGCGCTTTTGCGTCCGGGACGTTTTGACCGAAAGGTGCATGTGGGCAGACCGGATGTAGGAGGCCGTGAAGAGATTCTGAAGGTGCATATTAAGAACAAGCCTTTGGGAGATGATGTAGATATTAAGCAGATTGCCCAGACCACAGCAGGATTTACCGGAGCGGATTTGGAAAATCTTCTGAATGAGGCTGCTATCGTAGCTGCCCGTGAAGACCGGGCATATATCAAACAGGAGGATATCCGGCGTTCCTTTGTAAAAGTTGGAATCGGTGCGGAGAAAAAGAGCCGTATCATCAGCGACAAGGAAAAACGGATTACTGCTTTCCATGAGGCAGGTCATGCCATATTGTTCCATGTGCTGCCTGATGTGGGACCGGTGTACTCTATTTCTATTATTCCTACGGGAGCAGGGGCAGCGGGATATACCATGCCACTGCCGGAAAAGGATGAGATGTTCAATTCCCGTGGAAAGATGTTACAGGAAATTACTGTAGATTTAGGTGGCCGTGTGGCGGAGGAAATCGTATTTGATGATATTACCACCGGAGCCTCACAGGATATTAAACAGGCAACAGCCATGGCGAAGGCTATGGTAACAAAATACGGTATGTCTGAAAATGTGGGCTTGATTAACTATGATAACGAGGATGATGAAGTCTTTATCGGAAGAGACTTGGCACATACTCGTGGTTATGGCGAAAGCGTGGCAACAAAGATTGACCAGGAAATCAAGCATATTATTGATGAATGTTATGCCAAAGCAAAGGCAATTATCAAAGAGCATGAAGATGTGCTTAACGCCTGTGCAGACTTATTAATTGAGAAAGAAAAAATTACAAGAGAAGAGTTTGAAGCACTTTTTGAGCCGGGGGAAGGAAAAAATCTATTGTGAGATTTAACAATAAAAACAGGGGTTTCCAAAGAAAAAAAGCGAAAAATTCGTCTGATTGTAGAAAATACAAGGCTGGTCCCTAAAGAGCATACCAGAGCGATATACAAAATGCACAAAAATAAAATTTGATTTTTGGCAAGTTTGTGCACACTTATTTATAGACAGATGATACAATAAATATCGTAAAAACCCCCCAATACATTATATAGTTTTTGCTACACCCCATAGTAAAAATACCTTCTCCAAAAAAGACAGCAGATTGAAAAGCTGTCTTTTTTACTTTGTAAAGATATGCTAAAATACATAATATAATATAGCAAACGAAGAGAGACGGAGTGAGGAAACGCCTATGAATCAGAAATCTATATATGATTTAAATCAAATTCAAAGATATATGATGCAGATGCGTCCCGTTTTGAGCAAAGGAGCACTGTTTTCCGATGGCACAAAGGATTACCGGATACCGCCGGAACCGAAGGAAAATGAAAAGGTAACTATTCGTTTTCGGACAAAACGGGATAATGTGGATATGGTTTGGCTTTGTACAAAAGAGCATAAGTATCGCATGGAAAAAACGGAGTCAGAAAACGGTTTTGATTATTACGCCGTGGAGATACAGTTGGGAAGAGAAAGCTTTTTCTATTATTTTAAAGTGGTAACCGGAGTATTGGAGTGCTATTATGACCGTTACGGTGTCAACGATACACCAAGAGAAGAATATTACTTCTGTATTGTTCCGGGATTTTCTACACCAGATTGGTGTAAGGGAGCTGTAATGTATCAAATTCTAGTGGACCGATTCTATAATGGTGATAGCAGCAATGATGTTTTAGAGGGCGAGTATTATTATGTCAGCGGTCCCACAAGGAAGATTGAGAATTGGAAACGACAGCCGAGAGGAATTAGTGTAAATGATTTCTATGGCGGTGACTTGGAGGGCGTTCGTCAGAAGTTGGATTATTTACAGGAGTTGGGAATAGAGGTGCTTTACTTTAATCCTCTGTTTGTATCTCCGTCTAACCATAAATATGATTGTCAGGATTATGACTATATTGACCCCCATGTGGGAAAAATCGTGTTGGATGAGGGAAATCTGTTGCCGGAAGGAAGCAAGAATAACAGCGAGGCAGAACGTTATATTGCAAGGGTTACCAGAAGAGAAAATCTGGAAGCAACCAATCGTTTTTTTGCAGAATTTGTCCGAGAGGTTCACGCCAGAGGCATGAAGATTATTCTGGACGGGGTATTCAATCACTGTGGTTCTTTCCACAAATGGATGGACAGAGAGAAGATATATCAGGGGCAGGAGGGCTATGAACCGGGAGCCTATCTCACTGGGGAAAGTCCTTACGTGGATTATTTCCGCTTTTATGAGAATGCATGGCCGGACAATGGAAAATATGAGGGCTGGTGGGATTTTGAGACCCTTCCAAAGCTGAATTATACTGATTCAGAGAAACTGAAAGAATATATTTTGAAAATAGGTCAAAAGTGGGTTTCAGAGCCTTATTGTGCAGATGGATGGCGTCTGGATGTGGCAGCGGATTTGGGACACAGCCCGGAGGAAAATCATCAGTTCTGGAGAGATTTCCGAAAAGCGGTAAAAGAGGCAAATCCCAATGCGGTGATTTTGGCGGAGCATTATGGAGACCCGAAATCATGGCTGGACGGCACCCAGTGGGATACTATTATGAATTATGATGCCTTTATGGAGCCTATTACGTGGTTTTTAACAGGAATGGAAAAACACAGCGATGACTATAAGGGAGAAAATATCGGAAATATCGGAAATTTTGAGGGTACGATGCGTCATCACATGACACGGCTAATGACCCCGTCACTGTTGTGTGCTATGAATGAGCTTTCCAATCACGATCACTCCAGATTTCTTACAAGAACCAATCATAAGGCGGGACGGGCAGAAGAGTTTGGTCC
>USPJ01000195.1 GCA_900556645.1 uncultured Lachnospiraceae bacterium | reverse complement strand
CGTTATATCTTCATCACAGCCTATTATCCATATCCCGTCTTTTTGCCCTAAAGACAAAACCTGTGCTTCCGTGAATTCGACGCCGAGACTTTCTGCATGCTCACGGAACTTTTCACCGAGGCTGTAACCGTCGATTCCCGGAATTCCCGGATAATTGTCAACTCTGCTGCTCTCTGCTATCTGACCTGTTCCAAGATATTCTTTTTCCACAACTGCAACATTAAGATTAGCTCTTTTGGCATAGATTGCTGCGGTAATACCCGCAGGACCGCTTCCTATAATAATGACATCATATAACATATCTTTTTCCTCCGACTTTTTCTCTTGATTCTGTCTCTATACGGTATTCTATCATTTTTCCCGCCAAACCTCTATCTTATTTCCAAAAATCTATTGCCCTTTTTTCTTTTTGAGAGTACAATAACGTTACAAAGAAAGGTGGTGCAGATATGGACGTAGGAGCACTTAGTACAATTGCATTAAATCAACTCCCAACAACAGATGCACCCAGTGACATCGGTCTTGCCGTTTTAAGCAAACAGTTAGATGTCAGCCAGCAGATGGGCAGCGAGATGGTGAAGGCTCTGGAGAATTCAGTTACTCCTTATCTGGGCGGCAACATCGACGTTTCTGTTTAAAGGGACGAAAAGAGAGTTTTCTGATATCAGAAAACTCTCTTTTTCTATGAGGCAATTCCCATCCAAATAATCATACCGATGGCAAATACAATTCCGATTATCAATGGAATCGTGATAAATTTTTCTGTTTTTGGTCGGGCAAATTCCAACTGAAAAGCTTCCAGCCTCTGGTTCTTCTTTGCTATAAAAACCCACAATCCAAAAACACAGGCTGTGGTAAAAATCGCAATGACCAGCCAGCTTAGAGTTCCCATAAGCATCATTTGGGAATCCTCCAGCAGAGCCGCACTTTCCTCCACCGCCGATTCTATTCCTTTGCTACTCTGTATCTTCATAATGATAACCATATTCAGGTTTAACACAAAATGGCATATCATAGATGCATAGATGCTTCCTGTGGCTTCTATTACCAACACCAGAAAAATACCAAAGGCGAAGGTATATAAAAACTGATTGAAATTCAAGTGCATACATCCAAATAGAAATGCACTCAGAAACATTCCGATTTTCATGCTGCTTTTCCGATAGGTCTGATACAACATTCCACGGAAGAAAAATTCCTCCACACAGGCAGGAAGTATGGCAAAACAAAGCATATTCAGGAAAAAACGTTCCCCCTGCATACTCTGGGTCATTTCCACCACCTGATTATCCACCAGAAACATGGTCAGCATATTCAGCACTAACACCAGTGGATAAAACAGATAGGTCATAACCACCAGCAACAGTACATCCGATATTTTTATTTTTTTATAGGGAATACATTCCCGTACCTTCATTCCGGATTTTCTAATATAGATCCATGCCGGCAGAAAAACAATTGCCTGTGACAGAAAGATGTCCACATAGATGGAAATGTTCATTCCTCTTGTCAAAAATCCATATACAAGACTGAATCCCACATAAACCAGAATGGTAACCAGAAATGTCCGGTTTGCTCCTTTGTTTGTCGTCATAACTTCTCCTATTTCAATGCGATCGCTTCTACCTCAAGAAGTACATCTTTTGGCAGCCGTGCCACTTCCACACAGCTTCTTGCCGGAAAATCTACGGTAAAAAATTCTTTATACACATCGTTAATAGTTCCGAAATCATTCATCTCTTTGATGAAAACGGTAGTCTTTACCACCTGATTCATATCTGTTCCGGCTGCTTCCAGAAGATTGGAAAGATTCTTCATTGCCTGCTCAGCCTGTGCCTTTGGTCCCTCCGGGATTTCACCCGTGGCAGGATTTACCGGAATAACACCGGAAGTATACACCATTCCGTTTACCTCAATTGCCTGTGAATATGGTCCAATTGCTGCCGGTGCCTTGTCTGTACCGATTACTTTTTTCATATTGATTTCCTCTCTTTCCTACAACCTGCGGATTCCCCGCTCTGTAATCTCTATTTTTCTTTCTTTATATAAATGCCCTACGGCACGTTTAAACGCATTTTTGCTGAGACCTGTTTCCCTCTTAATAACTTCAGGAGATGCCTTATCATTAAAAGGAAGTACCCCTGCATATTCTTCAATAACTTCCATTACCTTTTCCGCATCGGGATTAATCTGCATATACGCCTTTTCCCGCAGAGTCAAATCCAGTTTTCCATCCGGTTTCACCTTGGTCACCCTGCTTTCGATTACATCACCGATTTTTAAAAAGCTGTAATCCTCATGTTTCGGTATCCGGGCAGAATATCGGTCATCCACTGCCACGAAGGCTCCGAAATTATCGCTGAACTCGTATACCCTTCCTTCTACTCTGTCTCCGGCTTTATAAGGAGAATTGGTTTTCAGTAAATCATAAATTCCTTTCATGGAAGCACAAAGTCTCCGGCTTTTGTCAATATATAAGGTAACCAGAACCTCATCCCCCGGCTCTACCCTTGTGGTCATCTCCTTAAAAGGAAGAAAAAGGTCTTTTTCCAATCCCCAGTCTAAAAAGGCTCCAATCTGACCTATCTCTAATACTTTCAACACTGCCAGTTCCCCCAGCTTCAACTTTGGCTGATTGGTGGTGGCTATCAATCGGTCTTTGGAATCCTTATACAAAAAAACTTCCAGCTTATCGCCGATTTCCAGATGTTCCGGCACCTGTTTTCCCGGCAGCAGCACCCTGGTTTCATCCTCTCTGCCATCTGCCAGGTAGATACCAAACTCCACCTTTTTTACAACAGTCAGTTCCTGACATTCTCCTAATTTTATCATTTCTTTCCTCCAAAAAGCTCCACAATAGCATAGGGTTTCTTATCTTCATCTGCTAACATTACGGCAATCTTATCTTCTTTTTCTTCCACCACCGGAACCATTACATTTCCCAACACCGCGGCTTTCCGGTATTCCACCCGCAGTTCTTCTACTTGAAAGTCCTCCGGCAAAAATTCTTCTGCAATTAACACGTACTTTCCATTGTTGACATGGGAATTGGTATCAATAAAGAAACGGTGGACTCCCATGGGTTCATATATTTTTTCAGACTCCGGCAAAGCCAATTTTCTGGATGCACATTCCATGGGATAAGGATTACTCAATTCATAAGCATCCAGCACTTCCTCAAAAATCCTTACCGGTCTGCCTGTTTCCGTATCCAAAAATGTCCACGTGGAATTGGCATAGGCTACGACTTTTCCGTTTTCATCTGTCATAGTCAGATTCCGATATCCGAAAAATCCTTTAAATTCATAAGGCCACGTGGCAATGACCAGTTTTTCTCCCAACGCCGGATAGCGTTCCACCACAATCTGCCATGAATTGAGAATCCAGCACACATGATGCTCTTTTAGGTAGTCCACACCCACTCCAAGACTCTCCGACTGAAACGCACAGCAATCCTGAAAATAATCCAGAATAGCTACCAGTTTGATTCTTTTGTTTTCATCTACTTCACTGTAACGCACACAGGCATCCATTTGATACATCCGCTTTAATTCCTCCCAGATATGGAAAAAAGCACCACTTGCATGGTGCTTTCCAAACTGGCCCACAAGGATTCGAACCTTGAAATGACGGA
>USPJ01000194.1 GCA_900556645.1 uncultured Lachnospiraceae bacterium | reverse complement strand
GGTGACAGACGTCTATGATGCTTTGACATCAAAAGACCGTCCTTACAAAGAAGCCATGCCCAAGGAGAAAGCATATGCTATTTTGGATGCTATGGTGGCAGAGGGAAAATTAGACGAAAAAATTGTAGAGGTACTAAAACAAATAGAAAAATAGGAGAAAAAATATTATGAAATCAGCAGGGGGAAAAACGGTATCCCATAAAATGATAGCGGCAATCGTCATTCTCTGCATTGCAGTGGTAGGAGTGATTGTGGGAATCGTGGTAAATTCAAAGGGAGAGAAGGCTTTTCGGAATATTTCCGTTTTGGATGTGATAGGAAAGGTAACCGTTTATCGGGAAAGTGTAGGGGAAAAAATCAATGCCTATGCGGATATGGATCTTGAATCAGGAGATGATATCAAGGTAAAAAAAGAAAGCGAGTTGGATTTGAAACTGGACGATGATAAATTCGTCTATGTGGATGAAAATTCTCATATATGGCTGGAAGCGGAGGGAAAACAAGAGGATTCCAAGACGGTTATCCATATGGAAGAAGGAATCACTCTGCATAAAATCGATAAAAAATTAAAGGGAAAATCATCCTATGAAGTGGAGACTCCAAATGCTACCATGGCAATCCGGGGAACGATTATGGATGCAGATGTATATTATGACGAAGAAGGTATCGTACATAGTGATTTTGCCTTTTATGAGGGCAGCGGTCTGTTGCAGTTACATACCATAGAGGGAAAGCCTATCGGAGAACCGATAGAGATACCCCAAGGATATTGCTGTATGACCAAAGGAGATATGAATTTTTCAGAAATCATATTGCAAAAAGTAGAGGACACGGATGAAAAAATCGTACCGATTAATTATAGCCAAGTGACACCGTGGAAATTGGAAAAGCTGATGAAGTTTGTGGAAGATGGAAGAATTATTTACTCCGGCGAGAAATCCATGACGCCGGAAGAATTAAAAGCACCATTGGAAAATGAGGAACAGGAAGGACCGGAAAAGATTACTTATGAGGTAACCTTCACATATGGCTCTAAAATCTTTGCGACCCAGAAGGTGGAAGAAGGGAATATGATATCAAAGCCGATGCTACAGCCGACGGAAGGAGCCGGAAATTGGTGCGATTCCAATGGAGCAAAATATGATTTTTCTAAGCCGATTACTGAGGATATGACATTGTCATGGAAAGAAAATTGAGAAAAAGGATGGGCTAATCCCATCTTTTTTTGTGTGCCTTTACAATATATAAAAATCAAGATATAATTATATCATAAAAATGATATGGAGGTGGAGGGATGATAATAAAAGCATCGGCAGCGTTACGAAATGACTATACATCGATTTCAAATATGGCAAAAGAGACAAAGGAGCCGATTTATATTACTAAGAATGGGGAGGGTGATCTGGTGCTTATGAGCATTGATGCCTTTGAAAAAAGAGAACAGAGGTTACAGCTTCGGGCAAAGATATTGCAGGCAGAGCAGGAACGGATAGAGGGAGCAGAAACACTCAGTGTTTCACAGGCAAGAAAAAGGTTAAGGGAGAGGGTAAATGAGTTATAAGGTTGAAATTCTTCCAACGGCTTGGGAAGATTTGAAGCGTATAGAGGATTGGTATTTGTTACAGTTTGATATAAAAACAGCTTTAAAAGTAAGTAATCATATATTGGACGTAATTGAACGATTGGGAGATTTTCCCGATTCTGGTTCGCTGACGCCGGATGAGTGGCTGAATCAACAGGGTTATAGAATGGTTATTTGTGACAAACATGTTGCATTTTACAAGCAGATGGATAAAGTAGTGTATATTTATCATATCGCGGATACACAGATGGAATATACGAAGCTGTTTTATGAAAAATAGTATTAGTGGATAAGGATAGGCAAAAAAGGATGGGATTAGCCCATCCTTTTTTGATACCATTTCTCCGTGAAACCAATCAGTCCGTAAAGTCCCATGGAGATAATGCATAGAATGACAATAGACATCAGCATCCAATCCATTTTAAAGACCTGTGAAGCATAGATGATGAGATATCCCAATCCACATTTGGATGAGATGAATTCACCGATGATAACGCCTACCAGACAGAGCCCGATGTTGACTTTGGCAAGACTCAGAAGTCTGGGTACATTTGCCGGAATCAGAACCTTTGTAAGAATATGACGTTTGTTTCCGCCTAAGGTTTGAATGAGTTTCAGCTTGTCGGAATCTACATCCTGAAAGCCTTGATGAAGGCTTAGGATGGAGCCGAAAATGGCAACGGACATTCCGGTCAGGATAATGGTTTTATAGTTTGCTCCGAGCCAGACAATCAGCAGCGGAGCCAAAGCGGATTTTGGGAGACTGTTCAATATCACAAGGTAAGGCTCTAAGGTTTCTGACAATTTTCGGCTGCTCCAGAGAAGAATTGCAAACAGTAGTGAAAAAACCAATACGAATGCAAAACTTACAAAGGTCTCAAAAAGAGTGACACCGATATGAAGAAAGATAGAACCGTCTTTAACCATATCAAAAAAGCATATTAGGATTTTGGAAGGACTGGAGAAAACAAAGGAATCAATGATTCCCAGACTGGCAGTCAGCTCCCAAAGGAATAAAAAAAGAATGCAGATACTGCATCTTCCGATTCTGACAGTACGTTTGTGTTTTTTCTGCGATAAAAGATATTGCCGTTGGGCAATGGATATTTCACTGCTCATGGTTTAACTCCTTCCAGATAATGTTGAAATAATCCTTGAACTGAGGCATAGCACGACGTTCAAAGGGAGTTAGATTCTCTTCAAATTCCATAGGAACCACACTTTCTATCTGAGCGGGGCGTTTGCTTAAAACAATGACTTTGTTGGCGAGGCTTACGGCTTCGGATAAATCGTGGGTTACTAGGATGGCTGTCTTTTCTTCCTTTTTTATGATGGTGCCAATATCGTCAGCCACCTTTAAACGGGTTTGATAATCCAGAGCGGAGAAGGGTTCATCTAAAAGAAGCAGTTCCGGCTGCAATACCAGAGTGCGGATTAAGGCAGCTCGTTGTCTCATTCCACCGGACAATTCGCTGGGACGTTTGTCTTTGAACTCATACAGACCGTAATTTTTCAGCAAAGTGTCGGCATAATGGATAGCATCCGGTGTCATGCGGTTTTGAATTTCCAGTCCCAGCATGATGTTTTTCCAGATGGTACGCCACTCCAGCAAATGGTCTTTTTGTAGCATATAGCCAATCGGTGTGTGGGACAATTCTTTAAGTTTTTTTCCCTCCAGCAGGATTTCTCCGTGCTCCGGTTCCAAAAGACCGGAAATGAGGGAAAGAAGTGTGGATTTTCCGCAACCGGAGGGACCTACCACAGCGATAAAATCGCCTTTGTATACAGTAAAATTGATATTAATTAAAGCCGGCGTCTCTCCCTGAATAGAGTGATAGGAGTAGTTGACGTGGCTGATTTCCATAAGTGATTCCATCGAAATCCTCCGGGTATGTTATATGATATACTATGAAAAACGGAGGGAAATGTGAAAATACGAATGCTGATGACAAAATATTTGAAGTGGGATATAATGAGGAAAAGAGGCTTTAGAGGAAAAGTGAAAATAATAGATTAAAAGATACAGTGTGAAGCTGTATTTTTTAATTTATTTGAATGATAGATAAAAAG
>USPJ01000193.1 GCA_900556645.1 uncultured Lachnospiraceae bacterium | reverse complement strand
CAGTTCCTCCCCGGACAACTCCTTATCTTTAAGGAAATCGTCCAGGGAATCATAATAATCTCTAAGCTGTGTATTGACATAGCTCAACAGCATCACTGGATCCTTTGGTATCATAGGTACCTCCTGTTACTTCCTGTGACTGCACGCCATATCCACAGCCACATTTATTTCGTATTAATCACAAACTCTCCGTCTTTGACATCCAGTACCAGTGTATCGCCTGCATGAACATCCCCGGAAAGGATCTTCTTGGCTGCAAGTGTTTCCACATAGTTCTGCAGATAACGTTTCAGTGGACGAGCTCCGTAAACCGGATCATATCCATTTTCGATTACCTGTGTTCTGGCTGCATCTGTCAGTTCAAGAGAAAGCTCCTGGTCTGCCAGACGGTCGCTGAGTTCTTTGACCATAAGGTCGACTATGCCACCAATATTGTCTTTTGTCAATGGTTTGAAGAGAATAATCTCATCCAGACGGTTCAGAAATTCCGGACGGAAGTGTCCACGCAGGTCATTCATAACCTGTTCCTGAGCTTCTGGTTTGATCTCGCCGTTTTCATCAATTCCCTCAAGAAGATACGGGGAACCAATGTTGGAGGTCATGATCAGAATGGTATTCTTAAAGTCTACCTTTCTTCCCTGAGCATCGGTAATGTGGCCATCATCCAGTACCTGAAGCAGAATATTAAATACATCCGGGTGTGCTTTTTCAATCTCATCAAACAGAATTACAGAGTAAGGATTTCTGCGGACTTTCTCACTTAGCTGCCCTCCCTCGTCATAGCCTACATATCCCGGAGGGGAACCTACCATTTTGGAAACACTGTGCTTTTCCATGTATTCGGACATATCTACCCGAATCATTGCCTGCTCATTTCCGAAAATTGCCTCTGCCAATGCTTTGGAAATCTCTGTTTTTCCCACTCCCGTAGGTCCTAAGAACAAAAAGGAACCGATTGGACGATTCGGGTCTTTTAATCCCACTCTTCCCCTTCGCACCGCCTTTGCCACGGCACTGACTGCTTCTTCCTGTCCGATAACACGTTTGTGCAGAATCTTTTCCAGCTTTGCTAACTTCTGACCTTCCTGTTCCGTCAGCTTGCTTACCGGTATTTTCGTCCAGGAAGCAACTACTTCCGCAATCTCGTTTTCTCCCACCGTAAGTTCTTTTTTATCTGCATCTCTATGATATTTTTTTACCTGTTTTTCATGGAGCTTTAACAGTTCTTCTTTTTCTTTTTTTGCCGCTTTGGCATCCTCCATATGAAGATTGCGAACTGCCTCCTCTATCTCATCGTCCAGCTCTTTGAGACGGAACTCCACTTCCCGTATCTGTTTTGGAGTCTTGAAGCTGCCAAGACGTACCTTGGAAGCCGCCTCGTCCATTAAATCAATGGCTTTGTCCGGAAGATTCCGGTCATTGATATATCGCTCAGATAGCTGTACGGCTGCCCGGATTCCTTCATCGGTGATGTGCACATGATGATGTTTCTCGTAATAAGAACGTAAGCCCTTTAAGATTTCAACTGCTTTTTCCTCATCCGGCTCTTCCACGGTCACCGGCTGGAACCTCCGCTCCAATGCCGCGTCCTTTTCGATATATTTGCGGTACTCTTCTATGGTAGTAGCACCTATCAACTGAATCTCACCTCGGGCAAGGGAAGGTTTTAAAATATTGGATGCATCAATGGCTCCCTCTGCTCCTCCTGCTCCGATAATGGTATGCAATTCATCGATAAACAACAAGATGTTGCCTGCTTTTTTTACCTCTGCAAGTACCTTTTTTACACGTTCCTCAAATTCTCCCCGGTATTTAGAACCTGCCACAATACCGGACAAATCCAAGGTCAATACTCTTTTATCCAACACCGTATCCGGCACCATTCCCGATACGATACTCTGTGCTAACCCTTCCACAACTGCTGTCTTACCCACTCCCGGCTCGCCAATCAGACAAGGATTGTTTTTTCCTCTTCTGCTGAGAATCTGAATCACTCTTTGAATCTCTTCTTCTCTTCCGATAACCGGATCTAACTCACCCTCTCTGGCAAGCTGTGTCAAATCTCTGGAATACTGGCTTAAGGTTGGGGTAACATCTCCCCCCTTTTTCTTTACCGGTTTTCCGTTCTGAAAATCTTCTTTGTACAGAGCAGTATCCTCTCCAATCGCCACCAGAGTCTCTATATACATCTTCTGCAAATTAACACCCATAGTGTTCAGAAGGCGTACTGCTGCACAATCTGACTCTTTGATCAGTGCAATTAACAGATGTTCCGTTCCGATTTCACTGCTTTTGAATCGTTCTGCCTCGTTTTGTGCAGCCTCCAATACTCTCAAGGTTCTGGGAGAATAGCCCTCCGCATCCAAAATGGCAACACCTGCCGAAGGTGCAATCAGGCTCTCAATCAAGTCCATAATCTTATTTTCTTCCACACCCATAGACATCAGAACTTTTGCAGCTACGCCGCTTCCCTCTTTTAATAATCCCAAAAGAAGATGCTCGGTTCCGATATAGTTGTGATGCATCATCTTAGAGCTTTTTCCTGCCAGCTCCATTGCTTTTTTTGCTTTTTCTGTATATGGTTTCTGCATAGTGTGCCTCTCTTTTACAAGTCATTTAAATCTAATACTTCGATATCGCTATCATAATCATATTTCTTTTTCGGCTCCTGTACCGGTTTCTGTACTGGTTCTTCTACCGGCTCATCCAAAAATTCCTCCGGCTCGTCCTCGTCATAATATTCCTCTTCGAACTCTTCCTCTCCCTCTTCCTCGTATTCATCTTCTTCGTACTCTTCATCTTCTTCCCAGTCTTTGTACTGTCTTACCTTGAGAAGCGTGTTAATCCATAATACCAAAAGAACCGCAATCATAAAGACCAAAATTGCGATAATCATACGATATTTATTTTTATCTTTTTTGTATTTTTCTTCTAACTGTGTATACTGTTTGCCTAAGTATTCTGTGTCGGAAATTTCTTCCTCTTCTTCACCTTCTGCAACTTCTTCTCCATCTGATTTATATTCGGTATAGGTTTTCTCCTCCGACTGATACTCATACCAGCTCTTTTCCCCGTCCTGATTCATAGCATACAAAAGATAAACAGATGTGTCTTCTGCTCCCTCTTCCTGATATGCCTCTGCTGTTCCTTTTTCCAGTTCTAACTCTGCGGCGGTATACCCCTCCGGTGCCTGAGAATCAGCCATCTCTTCCGGTAAGGCAAAGATAAAGTTTTCCCCATCCTGAATACGGAGGAACGGATACACACTTTCCGTATCGTCCTGATAGATATAATATGCCGCAGCACCGGACTGCTGATTCAGCAGACAAATCATAGAAATATCTGCCTTGTCGAACTTCAGACCTTTGTATTTTTTTCCTTTACACTCCACCTTTGTCTCAGAAAACCCTGTAGGATATTTGCTCGGATTCAGGTTTTCCGTTATCACAAGCTCCTTGCCATCCACCGTAAACTTTGCATTGTTTGCCAAAGTATTTGTCTGGTTGGAAGAACTGTTACTACTGCTGCTGTTATTATTATCGGTAGTCTGTGTCTGCTGTGTACTTGTGGTGTTGGAGTTTCCGGTTGCCTCCACATTTCCCATATTAGAAAACAGAATTGCCGTACTCAGACAAACTGTCAGACCAAAACCTATGATTTTTTTCTTCATAATATTTA
>USPJ01000192.1 GCA_900556645.1 uncultured Lachnospiraceae bacterium | reverse complement strand
TTTTCTGCCCAATGCCAGCACCACAAAAATTATGACTTGCATTCTTGCAATTGAAAGCGGCAAGCTGGAGGACACGGTAGAGGTCAGCAGCTATGCCGCTTCTATGCCTCAAGTA
The DNA here is from genome assembly GCA_900556645.1 of uncultured Lachnospiraceae bacterium. The sequence goes on along the minus strand of USPJ01000192.1, from coordinate 3,584 downwards.
CATCTGGGTATGACCACATCAGATACCTATAAATTAAAAGACTTACTTTATTCTCTCATGCTGGAATCCCACAATGATTCTGCGGTAGCCATTGCAGAGCATGTGGGAGGAAGTGTGGAGGAATTTGCAAAAATGATGAACCAAAAAGCGAAGGAACTGGGCTGTACCAACACACATTTCATTACGCCCAACGGACTGGATGCAAAGGACGATACCAGTGCCCACGGCACAACGGCAAAGGACCTTGCCCTGATTATGCGGTATTGCATACAGAACGAAACCTTTTTGGAGATTACAAGAACGCCACAGTACAGCTTTACCAATCTGGAAGGAACCAAAAACTACAGTTGTACCAATCACAATGCATTTTTACAGATGATGGACGGAGCCCTTTCCGGAAAAACCGGCTTTACCGGAGATGCGGGGTATTGTTATGTGGGAGCATTAAGAAAGGGAGAGAAAACCTTCATTGTATCATTGTTGGCTTGCGGATGGCCCAATAATAAAGGCTATAAGTGGACGGATACCAAAACACTGATGACCTACGGACTGGAAAACTATGAAAAGGTAGCGGTAAAGGTGGAACGGAATTTAGAAGCCCTTCCGGTGGTCAATGCCGCTGACGAAAATTACAATTCCGACAGAAAAGTATTGATGCCGGTGGAGATTGCCGGAAAAGATATTCAGCTGTTAAAAGAAAAAGACGAAGAGGTAACGGTAAAATATACCGGGAAGAAAAAATTAAAAGCACCTATTGAAAAAGGTGTGGTTGTTGGGAATGCGGAATACTATGTGGGAGGAACCAAGGTGGCATCTTATCCTTTGGTAACCACAGAAAATGTAAAGCAGAGAACGGCAAAATGGTATATGATTTGTGTCTGCAAGAAGTATTTCTTTGCATAATTTTAACGGGAAGTTAGCAGGAATTTTACATAAGAGGAAATATCCGGAAAAATAGTGAAAAATTTAACAAATTCCTATTGAAAAATTGTATTAAAAGTAATACAATTAGCATAGCGAAATTTTTAAAATTTTCAATATATAGATGGAGGGCTAATAAATGAGTAGCACAAAAAATAGCTTAGCAATGCAGCGAATTGCCAAGTTACTGGATGAGAACAGTTTTGTAGAATTAGGTTCTCTTGTAACTGCAAGAAGCACAGATTTTAATCTGACCGCAGAGGAAACCCCATCTGATGGAGTTATCACAGGTCATGGTTTAATCGATGAGAATTTGGTATTTGTTTACAGCCAGGATGCTTCCGTATTAGGAGGAACAATCGGCGAGATGCATGCCAAGAAAATTGCTTCTGTTTATGACATGGCAATGAAAATGGGGGCACCGGTCATCGGTCTTTTGGATTGTGCCGGCGTACGTTTACAGGAGTCTGTAGATGCCTTAGAGGGAATCGGTCAGATTTATGCAAAACAGACCGCAGCTTCCGGAGTAGTACCACAGATAAGTGCCGTATTCGGTAACTGTGGAGGTGGACTGGCAGTAGTTCCTGCTTTATGTGATTTCGCTTATATGGAAGCAGATAAGAGCAAACTGTTTGTAAATTCACCGGATGCTATCGAAGGCAACAGCGTATCCAAATGTGATACAGCAGGTGCGGTATTCCAGAGTGAAAACACGGGAATCATTGACGCAGTAGGAACAGAGGATGAGGTGCTTAGCAATATCCGTGCACTGGTAACTATGCTTCCGGGCTGTAATGAAGAGAGCGGTCGTGTGGACGAGTGTACAGACGATTTAAACCGTGGCTGTGAGAGCATGGATACCATGAAGAATGATCCGCGTTATGTTTTGGCAGAGATGGCAGACAACCGTATCTTTGTGGAGACTAAGAAGGACTATGCAAAAGAGATGGTAACCGGATTTATAAAGTTAAACGGAATGACTGTGGGAGCTGTAGGAAATGCAGAGGATACTCTGACAGTTAATGGCTGTGAGAAAGCGGCAGAATTCGTTCAGTACTGTGACGCTTTTGACATTCCGGTATTGTCTTTGACAAATGCAACGGGTTTTGATGCAACAAAATGTTCAGAAGCTCGTCTTGCAAAAGCTTTGGCACGTTTAACCTATGCCTTTGCAAATGCCACAACCGCAAAAATCAATCTGATTACAGGAGATGCTTTCGGAACCTCCTATGTGATGATGAACTCCAAAGCCATCGGTGCAGATTTAGTTTATGCATGGCCGGGCAGCAAGGTTGGAATGATGGATGCCAAGCTGGCAGCTAAGATTATGTATGCAGACGCAGCAGCAGATGTGTTAGATGAGAAAGCAAAGGAATACGAGGCTTTACAGTCTGATGTCACATCCGCAGCAAGAAGAGGATACATAGATTTGATTATGGATCCGGTAGATACAAGAAAATACCTGATTGCAGGATTTGAGATGTTATTTACAAAAAAAGTAGAAGGACCGATGAAAAAACACGGAACAAAATAGAAAGGTGAAGTTTATGAAGAAGAAGATATTGCTGATGGTAAGTATGTGTCTTTTGATACTGGGACTTACAGCATGTGAAAAAACGGATCCGAGAGACGTTGACTATAACGGATATACTTACGATCAGTTAAAGGCTGTGACACAGAATACCGTTTCCACTTTGCTTGATATTTCAGATGAGCAGTTAGAGGCGTTCAAGGAAAGTGATGATGAGTTGACGGCGAACATTGCTTCCAGATGGGATGAAGCAACCGGTTCCGATGTTGGTTCTTATGTAGGACTTTCCGATTTCACAATTACAAAATCCGGAAAGACACTTACCTGTGAACAGTTAATTAAATTTGAAAAACGTGAAGTATCTTTGACCTATGTATACAATTACAATTCTATGGAGGTTGAAGATGTTACCATCGATAAGATTTATACCATGGGCGAGAAAATGAGCCAGGCAGGTATGAATACACTTATGGGAATGGGAACCGTATTTGTGGTACTGATTCTGATTTGTTTGGTTATTAATTGCTTCAAGATTTTCCCATATCTGGAGAAGAAAAAAGCAGCGGCAAAACAGCCTGTGGCAGAGAGCAAGGATGAAGTGGTACAGCAGATTGAAAAACGGGAACAGCAGCAGGATGATATGGAACTGATTGCTGTTATTGCAGCAGCTATCGCAGCATCTACCGGAACTTCTACAGATGACTTTGTAGTTCGTTCCATTAAGAGAAGATATTAATCGTATATTAGGAGGATATTTAAGATGAAGAGTTATACAATTACTGTAAATGGAAACGCTTATGATGTTACTGTAGAAGAGACAGGAGCAACCGCATCCGCACCGGTAGCAGCAGCTCCGAGAGCAGCAGCACCTGCACCGGCAGCAGCGTCAGCGCCAGCATCAGATAGACGTAGGTCGAAGGCTTGAACAGCTGGGCATACAGCGGTACGTTTTCGTGGCGGGAATGATGCGTGGAATTGTAAATCCACGTGCGGTAGGCGGGCAGGTACGAATGCGCGTTCACTTCGCCGACGATTTCCGGAACGATGTTGCCGGTTTTCAGGTAGACGAAATCCCATTCCTCGCTGTCCATCGTGTGCGCATGTGTGGTGTCGTCCGGATACCAGATGCCCA
>USPJ01000191.1 GCA_900556645.1 uncultured Lachnospiraceae bacterium | reverse complement strand
TTTTTGGTAACTATTTATTAGAAAAAGGAATCCTTACCACCAGCCAGCTTACAGATGCATTAACCGAACAGTCTAAGGTCCATATAAAATTGGGAACCCTTGCCATCCATGCCGGTTATATGACAGCCGGTGAGGTGGACTCTGTGGTTGTTTTACAGACACATCAGGACAAAAAATTCGGAGAACTTGCCATTGAAGAAGGTTATTTGACAGAGGAACAGGTACAGTCTCTTCTGGATGCTCAGACTCCTGATTATCTCCTGTTGGGACAGGTTTTGATTGAACAAGGTATCTTGACCAATACACAGTTTGAAAATCTTCTGATTGAATACCAGTCAGAAAATGAGATTTATGATTTGGATTTATCCAATTTCCAGAAGAAAAAATTTGATGAGATGGTTTCACAGATTTGCGAATTTTCAGACTCTGTTCAGGAGGAACGTCTGGTAGAATATTTACAACTTTTTGTAAACAATCTGATTCGTTTCATTGGAAATGATTTTACCCTTTTAAATCCGATTCCATGCAACGAATACCCTTTTGTTTACGGTGTTGCCCAGACGGTATACGGTTCTTTTGAACTTCAATCCCTTCTGGACACCAATGAGACCACCGCTATTGAATTTGCTTCCAGATATGCAAACGAAAGCTTTTCAGACTTCGATGAGTATGTAAAAGCTGCTTTGGAAGATTTTCTGAATCTTCACAACGGTCTGTTTAACGTAAATATGTCAAATGAGTATTCTTTGGAATTAATGCTGACACCACCAGAAGCACATATTAATGAAGTTATCGGCTATGATGCACCACATTACATCCTTCCGATTATTTATCCATTTGGCACATTGAACTTTGTTTTTGCAATTTCATAAAATTTCTTATAAAAAAGATGGTGAAGCATTATCTACGGTATTCCGTAATTTTGCTTCACCATCTTTTTTCATTTTTACATATGACCTGTTACCACACTTTCATTCTAAATGTCTAAGAATGATTTTACTGTATCCTGCATCTGCTCTACTTCACACACGGTATTGTGTAAAATGTCAGCAGTTCGGATTTCTTCTATTGCCGGTGGTACTGCCACTTTTCCGATTTTGGACAACTCATCCACCAGTTCAAAATCTCCCATACTGTCATATTTTTTATCAATGGAATCCATGACACTTCTGGTAAACTTAAATGGGCTTGCAGTGGAGGCAATCACAGTTTTTGTCTCATCTCCGGTTGCCTCTTTATACTTATTGTACACACCACTTGCAACTGCCGTATGGGTATCAATGATATAACCTGTTTTTTCATAGAGGCTGCGAATCACCTCTTCCATCTCTTCTTCACTGGTATAATTTCCGTAGAAATCTTTCAAAGCTTCTTTCATCTGCGGAGTAATCTCATATGCTCCGTCAGTAATCAATGCTTTCATCAACTCCGCATTCTTAGCAGCATCATTTCCTGCCACACGGTAAATCAACCGCTCCAGATTGGAAGAAATCAGAATATCCATAGATGGAGATTTTGTTAAAATAAATTCCCGGTTTCTGTCATATTTTCCGGTTTCAAAGAAATCGTAAAGCACTTTATTTTCATTGGATGCACAAATCAATTTGTGAATCGGAATTCCCATATTTTTTGCATAAAATGCCGCTAAAATATTACCAAAGTTTCCGGTAGGAACTACTACGTTCATCGGTTCATCTTTTGCCAACACTCCACGCTGATATAACTTTGCATAAGCATATACATAGTAAACAATCTGAGGTACCAGTCTTCCGATATTAATGGAATTTGCGGAAGAAAACTGGAATCCGTGGGCATCCAGCTCTTTTGCCAACTCTTTATCAGAAAACATTTTCTTAACACCGGTCTGTGCCTGATCGAAATTGCCATGGATACCTACCACAAAGGTATTGGCTCCTTTCTGGGTTACCATCTGCTTTTCCTGAATCGGGCTGACACCGTTCTTCGGATAGAATACCACAATTCTGGTTCCCTCTACATCTGCAAAGCCTGCCAAAGCTGCCTTTCCGGTATCTCCTGAGGTGGCTGTCAAAATCACGATTTCATTTTTTACCTGATTTTTCTTTGCTGCGGTGGTCAGTAAATGAGGTAAAATTGACAATGCCATATCTTTAAAAGCAATAGTAGAACCGTGGAACAACTCCAGATAATAAGCTCCGTCTGCTTCGACAATCGGTACAATCTCCTCTGTGTCAAACTTGCTGTCATAAGCCCGATTGATACAGTTTTTCAGCTCTTCCTCTGTAAAATCAGTTAAAAACAGCTTCATGACTTCATAGGCTGTCTCCTGATAGCTCATCTTTGCCAATTCTTCCACACTTACTTCCAGTACCGGAATCTCATTTGGCACAAACAGACCTCCATCATCCGCAAGACCTTTTAAGATTGCCTGAGATGCAGTTACCTTTTCCTGTGGGTTACGTGTGCTTGAAAATAATAAATCCATTGTTCATTCCTCTTCTTATTCTTCTAAGCGGCCATTTCCGCTCTTTTGTTTCTTATTATACTGTGTTACATTATAGAATAAAAAAAACCACTCTGTCAATTGTTGTTTGTCATATGCGAAGCATATGATATAATATTAGAAAAAATCCAAAGGAGTTTTTATGTTATCAGGTGTCTACCCAACTCAAAAAAAAGACGGTACCCCATACTATCGTGCCGGTATCCATTATAAAAACAAGCACATCAGTCTGGGAAGCTATTCCACAGAAACCGATGCAAATACCGCCTATCTGGAGGCGGGAAGGCTGTTAAAAAATTCTTCCCTGTCTTTAGAGAAGCTTTTGTATACACCTATGACCCTGTCCTTTGAAAAGCTTATTGTCCTTTTAAATTTCCGGGATAACGGTATGTATATCAAAACCCCTATTTATCTGCGGCAAAATTACTTTTCCTATTATCTGAGCCGAAAGGAAGAACTAAAATTCGATATTGATGATTTATTCTTCTACTCTCAGCACAAAATCATGAAACGGGGCGGACATCTTTTTGTCAGCGAATACGGTATGCAGACCAGTCTCCTTTCCCGCTACGGAATTAAAAGTCACGGTGTACCGGGCAGGGACTATACCTTTGCCAACGGAGATTCCACAGACCTTCGTTATTCCAATATTATCGTTATCAACCCCTATTACGGTGTTGTCCGGGATGCTTCCGACGGAAAAGTCCGTTATAAAACCTATCTCCATATCAACGGAAACTTTCTGATTGGTACCTATTCCTCTGGCGAAAAGGCAGCGGTTGCCTATAATAAAGCCGTGGATTTGGCAAAAGCTGCGGGAATCCAAAAGAACTATCCCGAAAACTACATTGAAGATTTATCTGCCAAAGACTATGCGGAACTCTATACCCGGATAAAAATTTCTTCCCGTTATCTGTCTTATCTTGCTTCTCTCCCCGCTTCTTCCGAAAAAAAGCAGGATACATAAGAAAGGATATGAGAACATTTGCCCATATCCTTTTTTCTTACCTATTTCTGATTGATATAGTTTACCAGTCCCTCAGATGCAATGATTTTTTGCATAAACTCCGGGAACGGCTGTCCCTGAAAAGTGGTATTTTTCGTCTTATTCGTAATAATTCCCGTGTCAAAATCCACTTCTACCTCATCCCCTGCCTCAATGCCTGCTGCGGCATCCGGACATTCAATAATCGGCAATCCGATATTGATGGCATTGCGGTAAAAAATACGGGCAAAGGTATCGGCAATGA
>USPJ01000190.1 GCA_900556645.1 uncultured Lachnospiraceae bacterium | reverse complement strand
AATACACCGGCATAGAAAAAGATAAATAAAAAATCCGCTGTCTGTTGTGAAATCCAGGATAAAGCGGTCATAATCTGACTGGCAGAAAAATGTTGAAGGATAACTGCCCTGTGTCATCAGCAATAAAACAATTGATAGCAGTATGCCCATGGTCAGATCCAAAAGCCATGGATGATAAAATAAATACGAACGAATAAAAATCCCCCCTGATTCAGCATAGTATATGCAAAATTCAGAGGGGATATGTGCATTGGCTCAAAATTCATGTAAATGGGACTACATATTTCTGCAGCGGTCACAGACGGCAGAAACTGCCTCGATCAAGCTGCTTCTGAAGCCGGAAGCTTCAAGTGCAGCAACAGCAGCAATGGTCGTTCCGCCCGGGGAGCAGACTTTGTCTTTGAGGACACCTGGATGCTCCCCTGTTTCAAGAACCATCTTGGCGGAGCCTAAAACAGCCTGGGCAACAAATGTGTAGGCTTTGTCCCGAGGCATGCCGTATTTTACAACACCATCAGCTAATGCTTCAATCATCATATAGATAAAAGCCGGTGAACTTCCGCTGGCTGCGGTAACCGCATCCATAAGATTCTCAGGAACCGGATATGCCTTTCCGAAGCTTTCCAGAATCTTTCGTGCTGTCTCCTGCTCCTCCTCTGTTACCATAGAATATGTACAGAATCCGGTGCAGCCTTCTCCTACCAATGCCGGGGTATTCGGCATACAGCGAACCAGTTTCATTTCTTTTCCAAAGTGATCCATCAGCCACTCCATAGTCTTTCCCGGTGCGATGGAAATTACTAATTTATCTTCTCCTACGGCTCCTTTTATCTCTGCAATCATTCCCTCAAAAAACTGTGGTTTTACAGCCAATATCAATACATCTGCTGCCTCTGCCACTTCTATATTATCGGTTGTGGTATGGATATGGAAAGTCTCTGCTGCTCTCTTTACCGCTTCTTCAGACTTATCCGCACCTATCAAATCCTCCGGTGAATACAAATTCTTTTTCAGAATTCCTCCTATCATGGCACTTGCCATATTTCCCAATCCTATAAATCCTATTTTCATCTATACTTCCTCTGCCTTTCTTCCAGTCTTCTTATGCACATCATACTAGATTTCTGCCACAATTTCAATCTTTCTTCATCATAGCAATTCTTCCCACGTATTCAGAATATCCTTTCCGTCCAACACCGCCTCTGTCAGCATATCGCCCTCATAGGACAGCTTCAAGGAAAAGAACGGGGCTTCATTTTTCAACAGGCGGAAGAAAATCTTGTCCCCCAGCCAGAGATTCAGATTTTCAATTTCGGACTTCGGAACCCACTCTAACTGCCCCTCATTGCATTCTGTTATCTCGCCGCTGTATTCATCTGCGGTATAAAGGCACATATACTCCGTCTGCCACGCATCGCTGCAAAAGGTAATCAGTCCCCGGAATCTCCAGCTTTTCAGAGTCAGCCCTGTCTCTTCCTTTACTTCCCGCAGCAGACATTCCTCCGGGCTTTCGTCTGCCTCAAAATGACCGCCTACTCCAATCCATTTGTCCTTGTTAATATCCACTTCTTTCTTTATTCTATGCATCATAAGATATGCATCTTCTTTTTCTATGTAGCACAATGTTGTCATTCGTTCTCTGGTCTGTTCCCTTCCCATGATTCCACCTCTCTGACTTTTGTATTCTTTCGTATATTGTATCCAATTTTCAAAAACAATTCAATTATGGCTCATCAACCACTTTGCAGACGCTTAGAAAATACCATACAAAAAGGCTGCCGGAGCAGCCTTGTTTGCTAAACCAGATTTTCGTATTCGCCCTCTCTGCAAAAAGGTGCCAGCTCCAGCCGTACAAACCATCCCTGCTCATGTCCGCATGAAGGACAGGTCTGTGGTGCACTTTTGGACTCAATGACGTAACCGCATTTTAAACATATCCACTTTGTCTCAATTTTGGATACGAACAATTCTCCGTCCTCCAAAAGCTTTGCAAATGCTCCAAAACGATCTCCATGCATTTTCTCTACCCCTGCTATTAGGGAAAAAGAATTTGCTGCTTTGGGAAAGCCTTCCTCTTTTGCCGTATTCGCAAAATTCTGGTATACGTCGTCATGCTCCTCATATTCGTTGTGCTGTGCCATCCGCAAAAGCTCTGCCAGATTCTTGCTGAGGTCTACCGGATAGCTTCCGTCAATTTCAATATTTTCTCCTGCCACCTCTTTTAACTGGTTATAAAATACTTCTGCGTGTTCCCTCTCCTGGTCTGCCGTAAACTTGAATAACTTCTCCACCACATATACTTTCTGCTGGTGTGCCTCGTATGCCGCAAAGGTATAGCGGTTTCTTGCCTGACTCTCCCCTGCAAATGCCCGCAACAAATTCTCTTTTGTCTTACTCTGTTTAAAATCCACTGCCATGATTTTATACTTCCTTTCTTATTTTTGATGGTAGGATATGTAAAATACAAGGCTTTATACATGAAAAGTTCTCTGGAAATTTTAACACTATCTTAACTTCTTACTCCTTGATGTTTCTTCTGATAGTTGGCATAATAGACCTTAGACATTAAAATATCATTCATCGGTTTACATACTTACGGAGAATTTCTATGAAAAATTTATTTTGGCGTATTCAAAAAAATAATTATTGCATAACATTGTTTTTCCTTGCCTTAGCCACCTTGCTGGCTTTTCTGTTTGCCCACATTATACCGGGAAATTCCCCGAATATTTCTTTGATTTATATTTTAGCCCTTATTTTGATTGCGAGGCATACAGACGGTTATAGATTTGGCATTTTTGCTGCTATATTCTGCGTAATATCTATCAATTATTGTTTTACTTACCCTTATTTCAAACTGAACTTCACTCTCACCGGCTACCCGATTACCTTTCTGGGTATGCTTACCATTGCAATCATTACCAGTGCCACAACCACCCGGTTAAAGCAACAGGCCTTTATCATTGCAGAGCGTGAAAAAAGTCTGATGGAAGCAGACAAGGAAAAAATGAAGGCAAATCTGCTTCGTGCCATTTCCCATGATTTGCGTACTCCCCTTACCAGTATCATCGGTGCCGCCTCCTCATATACGGAAAATTCCGAGGTTCTCTCTGAGGAGGAAAAGCAGGATTTAGTATCCCAGATTAATGACGATGCCAACTGGCTTTTAAATATGGTAGAAAATCTTCTGACCGTCACACGGATACAGAACGATGAAAGCCATGTCTCCACCTCTCTTGAGGTTGTGGAAGAGGTCGTATCGGAGGCAGTACAACGGTTACGCAAACGTATCCCTCATGCTAAGATCAACGTTTCGATACCGGAGGCTTTTCTTATGGTCCCGATGGACCCGCTTTTGATCGAACAGGTCATTATGAACCTTTTAGAAAATGCCGTTATCCATTCCGAAAGCAAACAGGCGGTGGATCTTGTTGTTACGGATTCTTCGGACTCCGTAACCTTTCATGTGATCGATTACGGAAAAGGTCTTGATGAAGATAAAATTCCTTCTCTTTTTGAGGGACAGTCCGCTTCCGGTTCTTCGGACTCTCACAAGGGTATGGGCATTGGTCTTTCGATCTGTAAAACGATCATTCAGGCACACAACGGAACGATCTGTGCTTTTAATCACGAAAACGGTGCAGAGTTCTCATTCACACTTCCAAAGGAGGGTATTCATGAATCCTAAATTTTCTATTTTAATTATTGAAGATGAAACACATATTTTGAACTT
>USPJ01000189.1 GCA_900556645.1 uncultured Lachnospiraceae bacterium | reverse complement strand
GATACATTTCTCCATATATGCTTCTGAATTATAGCATGGTACTGCAATTGATAAAATCTTCATCTTTTTTCTCCCTGCTCTTTTTTGCTCTTCTGCCGTTTCAGGCACGTTCCAGATCTGTGTATTTTGCGTATTCCGCAAACGCAGACGGAATGGCATATCTTTCAGCCGCGGTTTTCGCATCCGCAAAAATCAATCCGGCTTTTTCTTCCCCTTCCTGCTCCACATCGTTTCCTGCAATTTTAATGGCGTATCCTGTGATATGCCACTCGACATGGGAAAAAATGTGCTTGTACGGCGGCAATGCCTGAATATGAAGCGGCGTCACGCCGAATTTTTCTGCCTCTTCAAGTGCTTCCTGTTCGGAGAGCACGCCATCGAAGTTCGGGAACTCGTAAAGTCCCGCCAGAAGTCCTTTTTTCGGCCGTTTCCGCACTGCTGTGTGCGCACCGTCCAGAAATAACAGAACGGTTCTGTCTTCGATTCTGCGCGGCTTTGCGCTCTTTTTAAACGGATATTCCGTCCAGGTCTGATGCTGTCCCGCCAGACACTGGTCAAAAATCGGACAGACTTCACATTTTGGTGCGCCGTTCGGCAGACAGACCATTGCGCCGAGATCCATCATCGCCTGATTGAAGGCTCCCGGATCTTCTGCCGGCATGATTTCGGTCAATTCCGCTTCCACGCGGTTTTTCACGGACTGCTTTAAAATGTCCTCTCCGTCCTCCCGGAGGCGTGCCATCACACGAAGCACATTTCCGTCCACCGCCGGTACCGGAATCCCAAAAGCAATAGAAGCTATGGCTCCTGCGGTGTAATGACCAATTCCTTTCAGCTTTAAAAGCTTCTCATAATCTGCCGGAAGCTCGCCGTCATATTCTTTCATAACGGTTTTAGCCGCAATCTGCATATTGCGGACTCGGTTGTAGTAGCCCAGCCCTTCCCAGAGTTTTAGCAGACGCTCCTCCTCACACTCTGCTAAATCCCGGACAGACGGCAGTTCTGTCAAAAACCGTTCAAAATAAGGTTTTACCGCCTCCACACGGGTCTGCTGCAGCATGATTTCCGACACCCAGACACGATATGGTGTAGGCTCTTCTCTCCATGGCAAAGTGCGGTGTCCTTTTTGAAACCAGTCCAACAAAGGCTGGTTAATACTCTCTATCTGAAAATCCTTTAACATGATGATTTCCTCCGTTTACTACTTTAGACAGTATAACATAATTGTACAAGTTACAAAAGCCATAGAAAGGATTGACAATTTTTTATCAAAGTAATACAATGAGTTTATCAGAATGTTACATAGAACACACTATTAGGAGGTTTTTTCATGAACAATTTACGTTTGGAAGTTGAAAACGAGATTGCCGTTCTTACAATCTCAAGACCTGGTGCTTTAAACGCACTGAACAGTGAAACATTAGACGAATTAAATGAAGTTTTGACCGAGATTGAAGGCAGAGACGATGTAAAGGTTGTTATCTTAACAGGTGGTGCTGACAAGAAAGGTAATGAATTCAAATCTTTCGTAGCAGGTGCTGACATTGCAGAGATGGTTAACTTTACTGCACCGGAAGCAAGAGCTTTTGGTATCAAAGCAAGTGTACCTTTCTTCAAACTGATGAATATGCGTCAGGTAACTATCGCAGCAGTTAACGGATTCGCTCTTGGCGGTGGATGTGAAATTGCTATGGCATGTGATATTCGTATCGCTTCTGATAACGCACTTTTCGGACAGCCTGAGACAGGTCTTGGAATCATCCCGGGATTTGGCGGTACACAGAGACTTGCCCGTTTAGTAGGTATGGGAAGAGCAAAAGAGATGATTTTCACCTGTGACAATATTGATGCACAGGAAGCATACAGAATCGGTCTTGTAAATAAGGTAGTAGCAAAAGAAGAGTTAATGGATACAGCTAAGAAAATGGCTGCTAAGATTGTTTCTAAAGGAAGCTATGCTAACTCTATCGCAAAAGCAGCTATCAACAACGGATATGACATGGATATCAAAAACGCTGTTGAGATGGAAGCTAACTTATTCGGTATTACAAACGATACCAACGATAAAAAAGAAGGCATGGGTGCATTCTTAGAGAAACGTGCAGCTAACTTAACTGATTTCTAAGATTTTGAGAATCGTTTTAAACACAAAAGCTGTCGGACTATTGGTCCGACAGCTTTTTTATTCCACATTACTCAAAATTCCTTAGCCGCTCCACCACACTGCTCTTTCGCATATTCCCATAGGCAAGTGCCGGTATGAGATACGCCAGTGCCACCAGTATCGGTGCACAAATGAGTATTGGTACTACGGAGAAATGCCAACTAAAAAACCAAATAGCTCCCGCCACCGCTTCTACGAATAATCGGCACAGCACCATTCCGATAGTCAGGGAAAATCCCAGCGTCATAAATGCATAAAAGATACCTTCCCACACTATAGTTGCCTTTAGCTGTTTTCCAGTCATTCCCACAGCTTCTAACATAGCGTATTCATGCTTCTTATTTAAAATTCCAGTGACAATAGCATTGATAAAATTTAAGATACCAATCATTGCCAAAATCACGCTGAGAGAACCTCCCAGTACCAAAAACATTCTCTGAAATCCCCGAAACTCCCGCTCATAGGTTTCTCTGGATGTATATATGATATCCTCATTTACATGCTCACAGTAATTCTCCACAAAATCTTCCATTTTGGATATATCTTCTTTCTCCTTAACATCCAACATGGTATACATGGCTCCCTTTGTTTCGATATGCTCCAAATATTCTGTCTGGGGCAGAATCACCTGCTCCAACTCCAGCAGACTGCTAAACTGGCAGGTCAAGGGATACGGCAATTCTCCCAAAGCCATGACCTCATAGGTTTTACTGCTGCCATCTGGGAAATTAATGGTCATTTTATCACCCACATCATAGTAATATTCCTTGGAGTCTTCCTCATTATAGGTACTCAAAATCACATAATCTCCAGACAGAAATTTTTTCTCATCATAGCTTCCCTTAGCTACTTTTATCTGTTTTGCGGCAATACCATCTATTCCATACATTTTACAGGTAATGCTGTGGCTTTTTTTCATTCCTGCAATCATTTCTCTTACATAATCTTCTTCAAAATGCTGCTCCAATTCTTTTTGATGCTTTTCTACAATTTTTTCAAAATTCCGGTAACCAACTTTATCCAAGGGTTGTTCGGACATGGAAAAATAAATATCAGAGCTGTCATAAGAGATTCCTGATGCGGATAAATCTTCCTTAATTTGTGGTATAATTCCCTCATAATCTTTATCTGTCGGATTGGCTCCATTTATCAGCGAGGCATCACCCAGACAAAAATCTCCTATAATACTGTTTTCCAAATACTTATCCATATCAAATCCCTGCACAATACTGTAAGAACCATTCAGAAGAATTAGGCTCAGAGACAGGGATACCACCACCAGCACCACTTTTCGTTTACTGCGTTTTAGATTCGCCATCGCCATCCGAAACGGAGTATTTCGTTTTGTCTGTTTTTGTTTCCGCTTTCCGAAGCTTTCATTTTCCGTGTATCTGACCGCTTCTATGGGAGATACTTTGGAGGCTGTCTTACATGGTCGAATGCAACTGATAAATACCGTAAACAACGTAAACAGTGCTGCCCCTATAAATACCAGCGGATTTGCTGTCACTGACGGCGTCTGATACCAATAATCCAAATTGTCTGTGACCACCGGAACCAATTTCACTCCTA
>USPJ01000188.1 GCA_900556645.1 uncultured Lachnospiraceae bacterium | reverse complement strand
TGGGATTGAAGAAAAAGAAAATCGTTTTTGAAATCAAAGAGAAATAACTGGTAATACAAAATAAAATAAGCTATAATAGCAATATAATCAGTTTCATTATACAGGAGGAGAAAAAATGGCAGCAATAAGCGAATTAATTCGCAAAGAAACAGACGGAACGATTAGTTTTGGGGATTATACCTTGGGGGCAAAAGCAAAATTAGATAACTTTGAACACAATGGAGATATTTACAAGGTTAAGACCTTTTCCGAAATCACAAAGTTAGAGCGTAACGGAATGTTTGTATATGAGTCCGTTCCGGGAACAGCCGTAAGTGAGCTTTCCGTAACAGATAACGGATTGAAATTTATGGTGGAGGGACCGGAGGATGCACAGATTACTCTGGAACTGGAAGATGAAACGGAATACGAGATTTTTATCGATGGCAGCAATGTCGGTAAGATGAAAACCAATCTGGGCGGTAAGCTGAGTTTAAGTGTTGAGTTAGAAGCAAATACCCAGGTGGAAGTAAAAGTCGAGAAATGTTAGATTAGGAAGAACCCGAGAAAATCGGGTTCTTTTATATAAGAGGGAATTATGGCAAAAGGAAAAACATCCATATTCTTCTGTCAGTCCTGCGGGTATGAGTCCTCTAAATGGATGGGACAGTGTCCGGCATGTAAAGAATGGAATACGCTGGTAGAAGAAATTGTAGATAAAAAACAAAGTACAAAAACAAAACGGACAGAAAATACAAAGGTCAGCCGTATATCAGAGATTTCCACCAATGAACAGAGCAGAATAAGTACCGGATTTCAGGAGTTGGACCGGGTACTGGGAGGGGGAATCGTGGAAGGCTCCCTGATTCTGGTGGGTGGAGATCCGGGTATCGGAAAATCCACCCTGTTATTGCAGGTGTGCCGGAACCTTTCGGAAAGAGGAGAGAAGATTCTGTATATTTCCGGGGAGGAATCTCTCCAACAGATTAAATTACGGGCACAGAGGATAGGAGAATTTTCGGAGTCTCTGGCACTTCTATGTGAGACGAATCTGGATATCATTCAGGAGGTAATTCGCAAAGAAAAGCCCAAAGCAGTTATCATTGACTCTATACAGACCATGTATAATGAAGAGGTATCCTCCGCTCCGGGTAGTGTTTCACAGGTGCGGGAATCCACCTCCGTATTGATGCAGACAGCCAAGGGGCTGGGAATCGCTATTTTGATTGTGGGACACGTAACCAAGGAAGGTGTGGTGGCAGGTCCCAGAGTTTTAGAACATATGGTGGATACTGTGTTGTATTTTGAGGGAGACCGCTATGCTTCCTATCGGATTTTGCGGGGAGTAAAAAACCGTTTCGGTTCCACCAATGAAATCGGAGTTTTTGAAATGCGGGATACGGGATTACAGGAGGTAGAAAATCCGTCGGAGTACATGCTCAGCGGAAAACCAAAGGATGCCTCCGGTTCTGTGGTGGCGTGTTCCATGGAGGGCAGCCGTCCTATTCTGGTGGAGATACAGGCATTGGTTTGTCACAGTAATTTCGGAATTCCGAGACGTACGGCAGACGGTACGGACACCAACCGTGTCAATCTGTTAATGGCAGTGTTGGAAAAAAGACTGGGATTGCAGATGTCCGCTTGTGATGCCTACATCAATATTGCAGGAGGTATCAAAATGAAAGAGCCTGCCATTGATTTGGGAATCGTCATGGCGATTATTTCCAGCTACAAGGATAAAGCCATACCGGAGGATGTGATTTGTTTTGGAGAAGTGGGACTCAGCGGAGAAGTGAGAGCCGTAAATATGGCAGCACAGCGAGTGGCAGAGGCCAAAAAGCTGGGATTTTCCACCTGCGTCCTGCCAAAGATGTCATTGAAAGGATTAAAGGATGTAGAGGGTATCCGGTTACTTGGCGTGGAAAATGTACAAGAAGTCATGGGGCTTGTAATGAAATAGAAGGAGAAGAAAATGAGAAAAGAAGATGTTTTGCAAAAAGTAGACCATACATTGCTGGCACAGACTGCCACATGGCAGGAAATAAAACAGATTTGTGAAGATGCTATGACCTATCAGACGGCGTCTGTCTGTATTCCGCCATCCTTTGTGAAACAGGCGAAAGAATATGTGGGAGACAGAATGGCGGTTTGCACGGTTATTGGCTTTCCAAATGGATATAATACTACAGAGGTAAAAAAGGCGGAGACAGAGGATGCTATTCAAAAAGGAGCAGATGAAATAGACATGGTTATTAACCTTGGCTGGGTAAAGGAGCAGAGATTTGACTTGATAGAAGAGGAAATCCGGGTTTTGAAAGAAGCCTGCGGAGAAAAAATCCTCAAGGTGATTATAGAGACCTGTCTGCTAAGTGAGGAAGAAAAAATAAAGATGTGTGAAGTGGTAACAAAGGCAGGAGCAGACTTCATCAAAACCTCCACAGGTTTTTCCACCAGAGGAGCAACCTTGGAGGATATTGAACTCTTTGCAAAACATGTAGGCAGCGGAGTGAAAATAAAAGCAGCAGGAGGAATAGCGTCTTTTGAAGACGGAGAGGCATTCATAAAAGCAGGAGCCTCCAGATTGGGAACCAGCCGTTTAATAAAATTAATGAAGGAAGAAAAATGAAAAAGGCAGCAGTATTTTTTCTAATACTGATGATAAGTGCAGGGATATTGTGTTCCTGCGGAAAAGAAGATTCTTTGGGATATAAAGATACAGCGGTGTCCAATGAAAAGGATGGGATTTTTGAAATCGCTCTGTTGGCAGAGGAAGAAACAACGAGAGAGGGATTGTCATACCAAAATATGCGAGAAGATGTGGCAGCCTATGCCAATAGAACCGGAATCAGCTATCACTATTATTGGGCAGAGGAAGAATCACAGGAGGCCAGAAAAGCAATCGTGGAAAAAGCCATCAAAAAAGGGGCGAAGATTGTTATCTGCACGGGAAATACCTATGAAGAGGCAGTATATTTTTGGCAAAACGAATATCCCAAAGTGGAATTCCTTCTTATTGACGGGGAACCCCATAGTGATCGGGGAGAATATAAAACTGCCTCCAATGTACATTGCATTTTGTTTGAGAACAGCATAGAAAGCATTTCTTCCATGGTAATGGAAACAGAGGACGGAAGGGAAGAAGAGTGTTCGGAGATGAAAGAACGAAGTGATACAGTCATAGAGGCTATAGAAGAATGGTATAATAACGGAGGAAAGTGGAAGAGTCAACGGGCAGGAAAGACACTGCGAAAAGAATTAGGTATATCGGAAGAACAAAAGGGCTTGTAAAAAACAGGCTCTTTTTTGTTGTAAAACATAGGAAAAGCCGGATTTGTTTTGGATTCAAAAAAGTCTTTCAAATAAAAAGAAAAAAAGAAAAAAAGTAAAAAATGATGTTGACATTTGTCGGTATAAGATGGTATTATAAAAGTCCACCGCAGAAATCCAGCGGTGTAAAAAAATGAAAAAAGCAGTTGACAAACGCAGCCCAAGATGGTATGATGTCAAAGTTGCGTGTGACAACGGAACAAAAAGAACCTTGATAATTAAACAGTGAAATAACCTTGAAAGATTCAAAGAGAAAAATTCAAGAGATTGGAAACAATCGCAGACGAACAGCAGACCTTATGAAGAATAAGGAATGCGACCTAAAGCAGTAAAAGAAGGAAATTAGCCAAGCTAAATTTCTGGACAGGAGATTTTGCAACAGATAAGTAAGATGCAAAATTCAAAACACGAACATGAGAGTTTGATCCTGGCTCAGGATGAACGCTGGCGGCGTGCTTAACACAT
>USPJ01000187.1 GCA_900556645.1 uncultured Lachnospiraceae bacterium | reverse complement strand
CCCGCCGTAAAAATAATTCCTTCTGCCTGAAGGCTCATATTAAGCTGCCGGTCGGTCATGCCAATGGCTTGCAGCATTCCGAATTCCTGTTTTCGGATTACCACGCTGGTAATCAGGGTATTTGCCATGTTCAGAAAACTGATGACCGCTATCATTGCCGTAAGGGAATAACTCATGGTTTTCATCATTAGGATACTGTTTTCCGATATCTTTAATGCCTGCTCATAGCTTTGCATTTGCAGGTGTTCTTTTTCAGACAATAATTCCTTTAATTCCGCTTCCACATTTTTTTCCATATCTTTCTCACAGTCTACCCACACTTTAAACCACGTAGGTGTCTGAAATCCCAGTTTCTCATAGGTGTCCTCCGTCATTACCCAATCCGTATCCACTGCTCCGAAGGAACCTCTTACCACACTGTCCATGGTTTTACTTTCCGTTCCGTCAGACAAGATAAAGCTGGTCTTTTCCCCCATTTTCAATCCGGTCTCATCCCACCAGTAAGACCATCCGTAGATTATCTCATCATTCTTGGATGCCTTCTCATAATCCAAAGTCCCCATAGTACTGCCCTGTTCCTTTTCCCATTCAAAAGCCTCCCGGTCCAATACCTCGATTCTCTGGTAAGCCTTTGCTTCTTTACCGTTCTTATCCGTTGTTTTCAACAACAGCACCGGGCGGGTCTTTACTTCTTTTACCCCTTCTATCTGCTGAATTTTTTTAATGAGTTCTTCGTCTATGGGATTCTCCTTTAAAATGGACTCCAAATTGTTTTCCGGGTATGCAGTATCATTCATACTGTAATCCAAAGCAATCTCAAATTTTCCGCTTTCCACACTTTTTTTCGCATCATATTCCGCATCCATGTTTCCCGCGAAATTTGCCATAACCACAAACAGGACGCAGGATAGCCCCATAGTGACAATGGTCTGTATCGTTCTCTTTTTTCGGCTTGCCAGATTTGCTCTGGTCAGGCCTAAAACAGAGATGTCTTTTTTGCCTTTACGGATACCCTTCTTTTTCTTTTTACTGTTTTCCTCCTGATACCGCATTGCCTCCACAGGAGAAATATTTGCCACAGTCTTCATCGGTTTTTTCAGGGATGCCCATACGGTCAAAAAACAGATTAGTGCCACTGCCAAAAGCACTGTGGGCGAAAAAAGTGAAACTTCTATCCGATGGATATGGGTGGATTCCTCACTTAATTTCATCAGCCATGCAAAAAATCCCTCTGCCGTTCCATATCCCAAAACCAATCCCGCAGGAATTCCCACCAGTCCTAAAAACATTCCTTCTCTCCAAATCAAAGTTTTCATCTGCTTTCTGGTGGCTCCCAATGCACGTACCTTTCCATATTCTTGAACCTTTTGTACGATTCCTACCTGAAATATATTATAAATGACCACAATGGATAAAAGCACCACGGCAAACATAATCACAATACAGACTGCCATAGTCTCCAACCCCGGATCCAACGCCCACATCAGATAGGCGTAATTATCCGACACAGCCTTTGTGTCCACTCCGCATTTTTTTGCCAGCTCCTTGAGAGTCTCTTCCCCGTTATCTGCATTGATATCCACAGATTTGTCCAGTCTGAAATATGCAATATAGGTTCTGGATTCCTCTGAAACTTTTTCCTGATAATATTCCTTTGATACAAAGGCACTCAGATTGGGAATTACAGATTCCTTCTCTTCTTTTATCATCCCGCTGATAACAAAGGTTTCCTCCCCATAAGGGGTACTGAGGTTTCTCCGGTAATTGACCTTTACCGTTTCTCCTAATCTGGGATTTTCTATTCCACAGCTTTTAAAAAAAGATGGCGTTGCCGCAATCTCATTTCCTTCCTTTGGGAAACTGCCCTTTGTCAGTTTTCCAGACATATTAGTCATTTCCAGTGAAACGTCATCGGCATATCGTAGCTTCCCGTCGCTGTCGGTAGTTCCCAGCACCGCCATGGTTCCTATTTCCGTAAATTCACTTCGCAGCTTCATCTCTTTCAGTTGATTTTTATCTACACCGTTAAAGCTTCCATAGTAACTTCCGTACAACTCCCCGGCATTGACGCGGTTGGACTTTACCGTTCCGTATCCTACCGTGGCGATAGCGGTCAGAAGCATGGTGGTAATACAGATGGATATGATGACCAGAATACTCCGGGTGCGGTTCTTCTTATCGTTGGCAAGTGCCAGTTTTGTAACTGTATCCATATCTATACCACCTTTCCGTCTTCAATCGTGATAATCCGGTCTGCCATCTGTGCTATATCCTCGTCATGGGTAATCATCACCAACGTCTGTCCAAACTTTTGAGCTGACATCTTTAGCAGCGATATGACCTCATCACTGGTTTTAGAATCCAGATTTCCCGTAGGCTCATCCGCAAAGATAATATCCGGTCTGGTTGCCAATGCCCTTGCTATGGCAACTCTCTGCTGCTGTCCTCCGGACAAGGCATTGGGAAGATGCTCTAAACGGTCCTCCAGTCCCAGAGTGGTAATAATCTCCATCATGAATGCTTCATCTATTTTCTGATGATCCAAGCCTAAAGGCAGTACAATATTTTCCCACACATTGATGGTGGAAACCAAATTAAATACCTGAAAAACAAACCCAATTTTCCTTCTTCGGAAAACTGCAAGTTCATCCTCCTTTAAGGAAAAAATATCTTTTTCTTTGATATAGACCTTTCCTTCCGTAGGATAATCCAATCCGCCTAACAGATGCAGCAGGGTACTTTTTCCCGAGCCGCTTTTTCCCACAACCGCCACAAATTCTCCCTGCTGTACTTCCATATTTATGTGGTTTACCGCTTTTACTTCACTGCTTCCACTTCCGTAAAATCTGCATAAATTTTCTGTTCTTAATATTGTTCCCATATTGTCACCTCTGTCTTTTTTATCTGATGAGACCACTCTATCATTCTCCTCTTTCATTTCTCTTTCAAAAAACCAAAAAAGTCTTACAGTTTTGTAAGACTTTCCTTGATTCCCTATAACGGAAGCTGAATGACAAAAATACTTCCCCTGGGTTTTGCCGCTGCTACCTTGATGGTTCCTCCATGCTGCTCAATAATATTTCTGGCAAGATAAAGACCGATTCCCTGTCCGCCCTCCGCCTGAACCTGTTCTGTGGAACCCCGGTAAAACCGTTTGAAAATCTGACTGCGTTCTTCCGCAGGGACTCCCATTCCCTCATCCTCTATCTCAATTCTCAAAAACAGGGACAGTTTCTGCATCCTAATCCGGATACAACTGCCCTTTGGACTGTACTTTACCGCATTTTCCAAAACGTTAATCAGAGCCTCCGACAACCATTTTTTATCCTGACGGATATATAGATTCTCTGCTTCTTCTGAATCCTCCAACTGAATCTCTATCTCTTTTTCCTCTGCCTTCGGATAGATACGGTTCACCGCTTGAAGCACCGTATCAAAAATCCCCTCTTCTTTCAGAGAAATTTCAATTAATCCCGTTTCCATTCTGGATATCTGCACAAGGGCACCTACCAGCTCTTCCAAACGGATAATCTGATTTTGACACCTTTCCAAAAACTCCCTGTACTCATCTTCTGTCAGCTTTTCCGAATTTAAGATGTCAAAACTGGTTTTCAATGCCGCCACCGGAGTCTTTAGCTGATGGGACAGATTGGTTACCAACACTTTTGTTTCTTCCTTCTCCGTTTTTGCCTGCCGGGTCATCAGCTTAATATATTCCGTAAGGGAGTTTAGGGTCATCTGTATCTGCCCGTATTGCCGACTCTGACCTTGTT
>USPJ01000186.1 GCA_900556645.1 uncultured Lachnospiraceae bacterium | reverse complement strand
TTGGATAAATATGAATATAAACTGAAACTGGATCAGATGAAAAGTGCTTTGGCGGAAGGCAGTATCCATATGGCACAGGAGCTTGCGGATGCAATCAACTGGAAGAAAGTCCGTAACGTAAATTCTCTCATGAAAGCGGGCGAGGTATATGAAACTGCGGGAAGATATGAAGATGCAAAAGAACTTTACCTGATGGCATATGACCGTTCTCCTATCGGAAGAATGATTATCTACCGTTTGGCGGAGTTGGCAATAAAAGCGGGGAATTTTGAGGAAGCGTTGGAGTATTATGATGAATTCATAGACATTTCACCGAATGATAACTTGAAGTTTGTGTTAAAATATAGAATATACAAAGAAAAAGGAGCCTCTCTTCAGGAGCTGATACAGATTTTAGAGGATCTCAAAGAACAGGAGTATATTGAGGAGTGGGCATATGAGCTGGCATATCTCTATCATCAGGCAGGTATGAGTGAAAAATGTATCGAAGCCTGTGACGAACTGATTCTATGGTTCGGAGATGGAGCATATGTTGAAAAAGCATTAGAATTAAAGATGCTCTATCAGCCATTGACCAAACAGCAGGAAGAAAAATACAGGCAGTTCCGCCAGAAACGTGACGGAATTGTTGAGGTGCGTCCGAATGATATGCTGCAATCGGGAGAGATTGTTTCCGAAGTGGTAAAGATACCACAGGTTACTATGAATACAAGCCGTTTTAATACTGTGAATTTGCAGGCAGAGCTGGCAAAGAACATGAAGCAGATTATGGATGCCACCGAAAAAGAAGAGGTTAACGATTCCATGGATGCCATCAAGAAGATGGTGGAGGAAATTCCGTACCTCCAGATTCCTCACGAGGATGAAGCAGAAAAAGAAGAAAAATACGGTCATATTGAGACAGATGAAGAGATTGACGGTTCCCTGAAGATTAATTTTAAAGAGCTGTTAGCAGAAGATTCAGACGGACAGATTAGTCTTTATGTACCAAAGGACCCCATGGTGGAGAGCCAGATTACGGGTCAGATGAGTATTGAAGATGTATTAGAAGAATGGGAAAAAACAAAGCGGGCGGCAGAGACAGCATTGCAGGAAGCAGAGGAACGGAAACTGAAATCAGCCAAGGCGAGAGCCCTGCAGGAAGCAGAGGATATTATGGAACGTCTGGCAGATGTGATTCCACAGCTCAATGCCGGCATGACGCCAAAGGATTTGTTGGAACAGGAGTATTTGCAGGATATGCCGGGAAAAGACGAAAAGGCGGCAAAGCTGTTTGAGGATGTAAATCACATTCTTGCACAGGAAATTGAGAAAATTTCTCAGGAAAACAACAGCATTGACCAGATGATACAGGAGAATAAAGGTGAAGAGTTACCGAAGATAGAAATGCCGGAGATGGAGATACCGGAGATAGACGTACCGGAGGAAGAACCTGCGGAAAAAGAACCGGAGATACCGGAAATAGAATTGCCGGAAGAATTCTTAGATGACGAAGAGATAATTACTGCTCTGACAGAAGAGCAGAAGGAAATCTTTTCTTATTTCGTTCCGATTCAGGGAATGGAGAAACAGCTTTGCCAGATTCTCACCGGAGTGAAGAAGCGGGCAGGAAAGAGTACCACCTCAGCCAGCGGCAACATTATTATTCAAGGCGGACAGGGAAGCGGTAAAACCGTACTTGCCACTAATCTGATTAAGGTTATTCAGCAGGAGACAGAGCTTATTCACGGAAAAGTAGGAAAGATAGAGGCTTCTGCCTTGAACCAGAAGGAGATACCGGAGCTGTTAAAGAAGGTCCGGGGCGGTTGTCTGATTATTGAAAAAGCAGGAGAGATTAACCGTGAGACCGCCATCAAGATGGCATTGCAGATGGAGCAGGATACAGCAGGAATGCTGGTAATTCTGGAGGATACGAAGGATGGTATCAAACATGCATTGGGACGGGATGAGAGCTTTGCCAAACGGTTTACCGAAAAGATTACCATACCGATTTTCTCCATTGATGAATTGGTGGAATTTGCGAAATCCTATGCCGGTGAATTGGATTATGAGATTGACGAAATGGGTATATTGGCACTTTATAACCGAATCAGCAATATCGAGAAGTTGGATGAAGCCACAACCCTGTTTGAGGTAAAAGATATTGTGGATGAAGCGATTGTAAATGCACAGAAAGGTGGATTTAAAAAGGCATTTAGTGCTTTTGCAACAAAACGCCACGGTCAGAGTGACGGCAAGATTCTGCGGGAAAAAGATTTTGAAGAGTAAAGAAAGAGGGAAACGCTATGGGGAATTTTTCAGAATTGGATGCATACCTGTTCGGACAGGGAACACATTATGATATTTACAAAAAGTTAGGAGCACATCCTGCCAAAGCAGACGGCAAAACAGGAGTGAACTTTGCAGTCTGGGCACCTCATGCAAAGCGTGTTTTTGTAATCGGGGAATTTAACGATTGGAATGAAACCCGAGATGAGATGAAGCGGATAGAGCCGGAAGGCATCGGTGTTTTTGAGACATTCCTGCCGGAGGCAAAGGTGGGAATGCTCTACAAATATCTGATAGAGACAGAAGAAGGGGAATTTCTCTACAAAGCAGACCCTTATGCCAACGAAGCAGAGTTGCGTCCGGGAACCGCATCCAGAATTACAGATATTACAAAGTTCAAATGGACAGATACCAAATGGATGAAGGAACGGAACGCCTGTGAAAATCCTTACAACAAACCCATGGCAATTTATGAAGTGCATCCCGGTTCATGGATGCGTCATCCGGGCAGAGAGGATGAGGGCTTTTATAGCTATCGGGATTTAGCAAAGGCGTTGACAGAGTATGTAAAGGATATGGGATATACCCATGTGGAGCTGATGGGAATATCCGAATATCCCTATGACGGTTCTTGGGGATATCAGGTAACGGGATATTATGCACCGACTTCCCGCTATGGAACACCTGAGGATTTTGCGTATTTAGTGAATTATCTGCACAAAAATGGAATCGGAGTGATTTTGGACTGGGTTCCGGCACATTTTCCGAGGGATGCCCATGGACTGGCTGATTTTGACGGAACTCCGACCTATGAATACGGGGATCCGCGGATGGGAGAACACCCTGACTGGGGAACCAAGATCTTTGACTATGGAAAAAATGAAGTCAAGAACTTTCTGATTGGAAGTGCATTGCTGTGGATAGAGCATTATCATATTGACGGACTCCGTGTGGATGCGGTGGCATCTATGCTGTATCTGGACTACGGCAAGAAGGATGGAGAATGGATTGCCAACAAATACGGAGAGAACAAGAATCTGGAAGCCATTGAATTTTTCCGCCATATCAATTCCCTGATTTTAGGCAGAAATCCGGGAACTGTAATGATTGCCGAAGAGTCTACGGCGTGGCCGATGGTAACCGGAGATGTGAAAAACGGAGGCTTAAACTTTACATATAAGTGGAATATGGGCTGGATGCATGACTTTTTGGACTACATGAAGCTGGACCCGTATTTTAGAAAAGATAACCATCACAAGATGACCTTTGCAATGAGTTACAATGGAAGTGAGCATTATATTTTAGTGCTCTCACATGATGAAGTAGTGCATTTAAAATGCTCTATGATCAACAAGATGCCGGGTGAAGAAGCAGATAAGTTTGCTAATTTAAAAGCAGGCTATGCATTTATGATGGGCCATCCGGGTAAGAAACTCCTATTCATGGGACAGGATATCGGGCAATACCGTGAGTGGAGTGAGGAACGGGAATTAGACTGGTATGTATTAGAAAATCC
>USPJ01000185.1 GCA_900556645.1 uncultured Lachnospiraceae bacterium | reverse complement strand
TCCCAGCCACTTCACATAAATTACAAATGCTCTGTGAAGTTCCCGCATCTTACAGTAATTATCTATTACCACCCGCCGGCTGATACTGAAATTACAGATTGCCGGATCGTAGTTCCCATCCGATGCAAAGGAATATATCTTATAAAAAATCTTAGATACGAATACTTTTAACGGAGAGTCCTTCCGGTTGGCTCTTCTGGCAAATACCACATCATAGCCTTCCTGTGCCTTGTTATAGAGATTCAATATTTCCTCCGGGCGGTCTTGCAAATCACAGTCCATCACCACCACCCAATCTCCGGTGGAATAGTCCAGTCCTGCGGTAATGGCTTTTATCTGACCGAAATTTCTTGCCATCTCTATGCCTTTCACTCTCCGGTCTTCTTTACATATTTCCTCAATGACCTCCCAAGAATTCTGAGGGCAGGCGTCATTTACCATAATAATCTCAAAATCCTCTGTAATTTGTTCCAATGTTTTTACCAGACGCTGGTGCAATTCACGAACTGCTGCCTTACAGCCATACATCGGAATTACTACTGATATGTCCATTTTCATTTTCTCCTCTTATTTCTCTACACGTAAAATATAAAAATCCCCAATAAAATCAACAGATTTCCAAAGACTTTTTTCTTGGTAATCGGCTCCTTAAAAAATCCAAAGCTTAAAAACATAATCAAAATATATCCCAAAGATTCAATCACAGGACCGTTTTTATATTCAATTTTACGATAAGCCAGAATCATAAGAATCGTGGACATCACCATCATTCCATAGCCTATTATGACATACGGATTCAGATATTCTTTTATCAGGCTGCCGTACTCTTTATTCGCACTTTTTTTCAGCAGAATCTGTGAAAAAGAAGAAATCACAACCGCCAGCACCATAAATAACCAATAAATCATATTATTCATCCCGATTCACAATCATTGTTCCTGTAATGACAAAGATAACTCCTATAATATTTTTCAGCGTTACTGTCTCATGGAAAAACAGTACTGCCCACAGCATAGACCACAACAGGGCTATACTCCGATTTGCATAAGCAATGGACAAATCCACTCTCTTTATAATCTGCTGCCACAGAATCGCATAGACACCCAAAATAAAAATTTCCAATGCATAACACAAAATAAATCCCATGGAAAGGAATTTATAATGTGAGGCATATTTTGCCGCAACACCGGACATGGTATAGATGCCTACAATCAATTGTAATGCCA
Organism: uncultured Lachnospiraceae bacterium; assembly: GCA_900556645.1. Next base: position 2,564 of record USPJ01000185.1, on the reverse strand, counting down.
GCAGCAATAAAATTCCGTTTTTTTTCTTTTCTTTCATCGTTCCAGAATTTCCTTTACTTCCTGCTCTGAATCAGAGACTATAATAAAATAACCGAATCGGGTGGAGCTGTCAACTACTTCATGCTCGCCCACTTCTTCTATCTCACTTGCATATTCTATTAACTGCGATTGGTTTTTCTGCACATCCTCGTAAACCTTTAAATCCTCTTTGTTAAAAACAAACCGGATTCCCGCATATCTCGGACCGTGCTCCGGTATCAGAGTAGGCTCCTCTCCCAACGCCGTTTGAATTACCATTTTTACAAAATCATATCCAGTAGACAAATGTACCAGATGGGAACCGATACAGTCACCGCCCATACGGGAACCAATCTCAATAATCCGTACCTCTCCCTCATCTGTAATCTTAAATTCAGAGTGAGAAGCTCCGTTTTGAATCTGAAGGGCATCCAAAGCCTTTGGTATTTCCATAGCTACCTTGTCCTCCAATTCCTTGCTGATTGGTGCCGGCTCCATATGACCGGTCTCAATAAAATGCGGATAACCTGTGGTATATTTTTTGGTAACTGCCAGTACGTGATGTTTTCCTCCATAGGAAATACATTCACAGCTATACTCTTCTCCGTCAATAAACTCTTCGATAATTGCACACTTTTCAAAAGAATTTTCAATGGCTGCTTCTACTGCTTCCGGTATCTCGTTAAACTGATTTACCTTCGTGATTCCACGGCTTCCGGAACGGTCCGTAGGCTTTACAATCACCGGATAGGTCATCTGTGCAACTGCCGCTGCCAAATCTGTCTCCTCTGAAACCTTTGCGAACTTCGGGGTTGCCACGCCATTGTCTATAAACGCCTGCCGCATGGCATATTTATTCGTAGAAATCAGAATGTTTTCATCCGAATTACTTGGCAATCCCAATCGGGATGCCACGTACTGTACCGTAATATTTGCCAAATCCGATGCAATGGTCACCACTGCATCCGGTTGGATTTCACGGCACTTTTCCAATATCTCATCCTTTTCCACAATACTGATTGGATAAAAATAATCTGCGGTACGCTCTCCGATAGAGCCGTCCTGCCATGCAAACACATGGGTTTCATAACCCATTTCCTTTGCTTTTAATATCAATGGATTCTGAAAAGAATTCGCTCCGATAATTACAATTTTTTTCATACTGCACCTACTGTTCTTTCCGTCTGCTGGAAATCAGAGAATCCCATCTTCCGCTTTCCAATTCTGCTTTATAATCTACCATCATATCATGATAAGACAGATATTCCGGCTCAAATCCAAAATCTCTTTTTGCCTTGCTCATATCAAACAAAAAGGATGGTGTATTGTTTGGCTTATCCGGACGGTATACAATCTTGGAACCTTTTCCCTGTCCGAATACATCAATCACAGTCTTCACCTGTTCTTCCAACGTAACTTCTGTTCCAGATGTCATGTTGTAAAGTCCTCTGGTGCGGTCACTTTGAATTGCCAGCACAAAGGCTCTCGCCACATCCTTTACATAGATAATATCTCTTGATATTTCCGGGTCTCCCCAGACTTCAATATCCTTTCCGTTTTCGGCATTTTCAATAAAAGTTCCGATTCCGGTCTTATAATATTTTCCATTTACATAAATTTCCGAATGCGGTCCCACACCGTAAACCGGAGGAAGGCGGAAGGATGCACACTGCATACCGTGCTGTTGATTATAGTATTCCATTACGTCATTTGCTGCATTTTTAGAAATTACATAAACAGCATGATCTCCGGTATACTTGAAATTTCTCGGTTCCTCTTCCGTTAATGCCACACCCTTTTTCCATGAGTTCAGAACATCTGCATAACTGCAGGTAGAAATCAGCTTTTTGATTCCATTCTTTCGGCAATATTCCAATACATTGATGGTTCCCTCCACATTTGTTCGGATATAGTCTGCCGCATTTTCCTCTCTGGAAATATCCACCGGAGCATTTGCCGGCAACAATCCTGCTAAAAGGATTACCCCCTCCACACCCTCGGTAGGAAGCTTGTCAAAGTCTTCTTTCTTTGCAATATCCAAAGAAATGCAGGTAACCCCTTTTTTCTCTAATTGTTTTTTCATGGCTTCATTTCTTCCTGTTGCCAGAACCTCATAACCCTCTTCTAAAAATTTATCCACGGTATACATCCCGATAAATCCGGTTGCTCCAATTATTACTACCATATATCATCCTCTATCTTTCGTTTTTGTAGAAATTATTCACTTCTTTGATGACATGAGCCACATCCTCGTCCTTCAAAGAATAGTACAGCGGCAGTCTTACCAGACGCTCGCTTTCTTTTGTGGTATATTTATCCTCTCCGTGGAATCTTCCATATTTCTGTCCTGCCGGAGCTGTATGTAACGGAATATAATGGAATACCGCCTGTATTCCTTTGCTTTTCAAATAATCTATCAACTGCGTACGTTCCTGTAAATCTTTTGCTTTGATATAAAACATATGGGCATTGTGCTTACAATGCTCCGGAATATACGGAAGTTCAATATGTCCCGCTTCTTCCAGATTTAAAAGACCATCCTGATA